>JBEVLH010000129.1:0-10697 GCA_040509255.1 Hyphomicrobium sp.
CGCTGCCTGGCGGCACGATCACGACGCCGACGCTCGACCCTTCGGTGACCGGCTTCACGACGTACGGCGCGGGCATCACATGTCCCCCCAGCGCCTCCTCACGGGTGACCAGCTTGGCTTCGGCAACCGGCACGCCCGCGAGCTTCATGATGTCCTTGGCCCGCTCCTTGTGCATGGCGAGCGCAGACGCCAGCACGCCCGAGTGGGTATAGGGAAGCCCGAGCAGCTCGAGCACGCCCTGCACACAACCGTCTTCCCCGAACTTGCCGTGCAGCGCATTGAAGCAGACCTCTGGTCTTAGCTCCTGCAGCGTGTTGGCAAGATCGCGATCGACGTCGATCTCGGTGACCGTATAGCCCTCCTTGAGGAGTGCTTCGCCGACAGCCGCGCCCGAGTTCAAGCTCACCTCGCGCTCGGCGGAAAGGCCGCCCTTGAGAACAGCAACGTGATTGCGCGTACGCTTAGGCACCGGGCCGAGTGTGTTCATGGCTGGCTCGCTTGCAAGATGAATGACATGTGCGGTGTTTCAGGTTTGATCGGCGCGCTCGGTCGCCAGTGCTTCGCCGACCGGACGGCCGGGCCTCGGAACGCCGAGACGAATAATTTCCCAATCGAGCGTCACGCCCGATGTTTCGCGCACACGCGCGCGGACCGTCTCTCCGAGCGTTTCGACGTCTTCGCCGGTCGCCTTCTGGTCGTTGATCAGGAAATTGCAATGCATCTCGGAAACCGCCGCGCCGCCGATGCGCAGTCCGCGGCACCCGGCCTGATCGACAAGTTTCCACGCGCTGTGCCCCGGCGGATTTTTGAACGTCGAGCCGCCGGTGCGCTCCTTGATCGGCTGGTTCTTCTCGCGATAGTCCGCAACCTCGTCCATCTCTTTCAGGATTTCGGCTGGGTTACCGGGCTCGCCCGCATACGTTGCTTCCGTGAAGATCCAATCTCTCGGCACACCCGAATGGCGATACGTAAAGCCCATGTCCGCCAGCGACAGGACGTGAATCGCGCCGCTCGAATCGATCGCGCGCGCGCCAACGAGACAATCCTTCGTTTCACGCCCGTGCGCGCCGGCATTCATCCGCAAAGCCCCCCCGATCGAGCCGGGAATGCCGCGATAGAACGCCAGTCCGCTGATACCGGCATCCGCCGCCGCACGCGCGACCTTGACGTCGGGAACCGCAGTCCCCGCGCGCAGCCGATGCCCCTGTTCGACTTTGATGTCGGAAAAGCCGCGCCCCAATCGAATGACAACACCCGGCACGCCACCGTCGCGAACGAGCAGGTTCGAGCCGAGCCCGATGACCTGCACCGGCACCCCGCGTGCCAGGGTCTTCAGGAAATATGCCAGATCGGCTTCGTCGGCAGGCATGAACAGCACTTGTGCCGGACCGCCGACGCGAAACCACGTGACATCCGCCAGCGACGCATTCGCGCTAAGCTTGCCCTTGAGCTCCGGCATCGCCGCCTTCAGCTCTCCGGTGATGTCCGCGAACATCAGCCGATGCTCCCGGTCCGCTTCCGCTCCTCCGCGAGCCATCCGGGAAGCGCGTTCGCCCACTCCGTGGAGTTGCCCGCACCCAGACAAACGACGACGTCGCCAGGTCCGGCCATGCGCTTGATCGCGGCGGCAATGAGACTTGGATCGTCGACGGCTTCCGCCGGCCGCCCGCCGAGGGACGTAATGCGCTCCGCGAGTGTGCGGCTGTCGATCCCCGCAATCGGGCTTTCGCCCGCTGTGTAAAGCGGCGCAACGATCACGCTGTCGGCATCCTTGAAGCAGCGCGCGAAATCATCGAGCAGATCGCGGACGCGCGTATAGCGATGTGGCTCGACGACAGCGATCACGCGGCCTTTGGTGCCCCCGCGTGCCGCCGCCAGCACAGCTGAGATTTCCGCCGGATGATGGCCGTAGTCGTCGTAGATCGATACGCCGTTCCATTCGCCGGTGAATTGGAAGCGCCGTTTGACGCCCGAAAAACCCGCCATCGCAGCTTTGATCTTTGCGTCGGGCAAGCCCGCATGGGTCGCGACCGCAATCGCCGCCAGCGCATTGAGGGCATTGTGGGCGCCGGGCACTGGAACTGCCCAGTCTTCGAGTTTGCGCGCCCCGCCCTTGACCCGCGCCGCCAGACTGGCGTCGAAATAGGTGATGTTGCCGACGATGCGAACGGTCGTCAGCTGCAGATCGGCGTCTTCGCTCTGGCCGTATGTCAGCAGACGCCGGCCGTCGGCTCTCAGGTTCAGATGCTGCACCATTTCGCGCACCACCGGATGGTCGATGCACGCGACCGCCAAGCCGAAAAACGGAATGTTGCGCAGGAACGCTTCGTATTCCCGATGCATCGCTTCGACCGAGCCGAAATAATCGAGATGCTCGGGATCGATATTGGTGACGATGCCGATTTCGGTCGGCAGCCGCGTGAACGTCCCGTCGCTTTCGTCGGCCTCGACGATCATCCATTGGCCCTGGCCGAGCCGCGCGTTCGATCCCCACGCGTTGATGATACCGCCGGTAATGACCGTCGGCTCTTCGCCCGCTTCCGTGAAGATATGCGAGAGCAGCGACGTCGTCGTCGTTTTGCCGTGCGTGCCCGTCACCGAAATCGTCGAATAGAGCCGCATCAGTTCGGCGAGCATCTCAGCGCGGCGAATGATCGTCAGGCCCTTCTGGCGGGCCGCGACCAGTTCCGGGTTGAGCGCCTTCACCGCCGTCGAGATCACGACGTAACGTGCGCCGATGAGGTTCACGGGATCATGGCCAACGAAAACCCGGATGCCCTTCGAGCGCAGCCGTTTGACGTTGGCGTTTTCTTTCTGGTCCGATCCCTGAACCGTATAGCCTTTGGCCACCAGAATTTCGGCAATCGCGCTCATGCCGATGCCGCCGATACCGATGATGTGGAATGGCCCGATGTCGCGCGGCATTTGCATGGACGGAAGTTTCCTCGCTGTCTCTATCTCGCGCGTCGGCTCAACGAAATGCAGGTCCCTCAATGCTCACGCCCCGTACCAGATTTACGCCCTTCCGCTAAAGCCAGCGTAAAATCGGCCAAATTCCGGACGGCGTCCGGGCGTCCCGCGGTTTTAGCCGCCTTGGCCGCCGCCGCAAGGGTATCGGACGCCGGCAACAGCTTTTCCAATTCGTCGGCGAGGCGTTCCGGCGACAGCGTTCGCTGTTCGATGCACCACGCACCGCCCGATTCGGCAAGGCGGCGGGCGTTGTTGAGCTGATCGTTGTCGAGCGCATGCGGCAAAGGCACCAGGATCGACGGCCGGCCCACAATCGTCAGTTCCGCCACCGTCGAAGCCCCCGCGCGGCCGATGACGAGATGCGCCGCTGTCATGCGGGCAGGGAGATCGGCGAAGAACGGTTCAATTTCAGCGCTGATATCGGCCTCCGAATAGGCCTCGCGGACCCGTTCGATATCTTCCTCGCGCGCCTGCTGCACGACGCGCAGGCGCCTGCGGATGTGATCGGGTAGCGCAAAAAGTGCCAGCGGCACGGTATCGGAGAAAAATCGCGCCCCTTGGCTGCCGCCGAAAATCAATAGGCGGATGATGCCGTCCGCTGTCGGCGGCTCGTAAGGCCTCGTCGCTGCGTCCACAACCGCCTGACGAACCGGGTTTCCCGTCAGCACAACCTTTTCCGCGAGCTTGCCTTCGAGAAATTTCGTGCGCTCGAACGACGTCGCGATCGCCGTGACGCGCTTGGCAAGCAGCTTGTTGGCGCGCCCCAGCACCGCGTTCTGCTCGTGAATGGCCGTCGGAATGCCACGGAGCCGCGCCGCCACCAGCGGCGGATAGGTCGGATAACCGCCGAACCCGATGATGGCCGCAGGCTTTACGCGGCCGAGAATCCCGAACGCCGCCCGTGTCCCGCGCGCGAGCATCAGCATCGTCTTGGCGACGTCCGCCGGAGACTTCGAAGCAAGCGTCGCGGACGGCACCTGATAAATCGCCCGCGCCGGAAACCCGCCGCCGTAGCGATCGCCCCGCATGTCCGTCATCAGGTCGACGGCGACGCCGCGCCGCTTCAGTTCTTCGGCCAGAGCGAACGCGGGAAACAGATGTCCGCCCGTTCCCCCTGCGGCAAGCATGATCGTTTGCGCGCCCGCCATCACATCTCGCTTATCTTGCCGGAGTTTGCCCGCCGAGTTGTACTTCGTCGACGGCGGGAATCCATCGCGGCTTTTTGAGCCGTTGCGGGTCGGGCCGCCAGCGCGTCAGGGCGAGCAGCATTCCAGCCGTCACCGAAAGCGCCAGCATCGACGAGCCGCCCGCCGAAATGAACGGCAGCGTCATGCCCTTGGGCGGAAGCAAGCCTATATTGACGCCCATATTGATCAACGATTGCAACCCGAAGACGAGCGCGAGCCCCTGGATCGCAAGACGGTCGGCTGCGTTCGGCTCATTCGCTGCCCGCCGCAGTGCCCGCGTCACGATGAACGCGAAGACGCCGAGCAGCGCGATACAGGCGATCGCGCCGTATTCTTCGCCGATGACCGCAAAAATGTAATCTGTGTGGGCGTCCGGAAGCACCGATTTGATGACGCCTTCGCCCGGCCCGCGCCCGAACAGCCCGCCCTCCGTGAAAGATTGGATTGCCCGGCCCGCCTGAGAATTTTCAAGCGGCGCTGAGCCGAAATACTTGTCGAACCGCGATTGCACGTGCGGGAAATAGATATAGGCCAGCCGCATGCCGCCCGCCCCGAGCAGCAAGAGGATTCCCGCCCCCCCGATCGGCAGGCCCGCGAGCAGATAGATGAGACCTGCCGTCGCGCTGATGAGCACGGTCTGCCCGACGTCCGGCTGCGCCACCAGGATCGCGGCAAACCCGCCCCACAGCGCGAGGCCGAACGGCAGCGCCGGCATATCGCTGCGCGACCCCGCCTCTCCGAACAACCATGCCAGAATGACGATGAACGCCGGCTTCGCGAATTCCGACGGCTGGATCGAGTAGCTACCGAAAGTCAGCCACCGCTGCGCGCCGTTGATCGCGGTGCCGGAAAATATCACCGCGACCATCCCGGCCACCGCCACCAGAAACAGCCCCGCGGCCAGCCGCCTGACTCCCGCAGGCGAGAAAAACGAAATGACGATCATCACGACCGTGCCGAGCACCGCGAACACGACGTGACGTTCGACGAAATAATAGGTCGGCAGCCCTTTTTTCAGGGCAACCGCGGGTGAGGCCGCGACCGATAGCAGGATGCCGATGACGATGAGCGACAGCATCGCAAACAGCAACGCCCGGTCGACCGTGAACGACCATTCGGCAAGCAGGCTGCGATCGGCGCGCGAAAGCTTCATGGCGTCACTCGCATCTCGATGCCGGGGAGTGACGCGACGAGACCCCGGAAGCTGTCACCGCGCACTTCGAAATTGCGGAACTGGTCGTAGCTCGCGCATGCCGGTGACAGCAGAACCACGGGCTCGGGCGCATCGCTGAGCTGCGCGGCATCCGACGCGGCCCATACGGCTTCGTCGAGCGTGCCGCTGCGCTCGAACGCAACCTTGCCGTCGAGCGTCGCGGCGAAGTCCTCCGTCGCCTCCCCGATGAGGTAGGCTTTCGCCACGCCGCCAAAATACGGCGCGAGGCTTTCGATGCCGCCGGCCTTCGGCTTGCCGCCAAGGATCCAGTAGACGTCACGCGGGAACGACAGCAGCGCCTTTTCCGTCGAGTCGGCGTTGGTCGCCTTGCTGTCGTTGATGAAGAGAACCTTGCCGATGCGGCCGACCTCTTCCATGCGATGCGGCAAGCCCGGAAACGACGACAATGCCCCCTGCCAGTCGAGATCGGTCGAACGCCCCAGCGCACCGAGGCATTCGCGCACGGCCGCGATGGCCGCCAGCGCATTCTGGCCGTTATGCCGACCGCGAAGCGTTGCCACGCCCGTTAAAGACCCAAGCTTGACGGCAAGACCTTCGCGATTGGCGCACACCACGGTGCCGTCGAGCAGACTGTAGCCCGGAGCAATGGATTTTTCCGCGCTGAACGCGACCGCCGGCCCAACCGGGACGCGAGCCCGCAGCATCGCAAGCCCGAACTCGTCGTCGATGCCGACCGCCGCGATATCGGCGCCGAGCACGACGCGCTCTTTGATCTCGGCATAATGTTCGATCGTGCCATGCCGATCGAGATGATCCGGCGTCACGTTCAGCATCACGCCGACCGTTGGCCCGAGCGTCGGCGTCAGGTCGATCTGAAACGACGACATCTCGATGACATGAAAGCGCCCGGGCTGCGCCGGCTCGAGCGTCAGGATCGGCCGGCCGATGTTGCCGCCCATTTGCACATCCTGTCCTGCATGCCGCAAGATGTGCGCAATGAGCGCCGTCGTTGTTGACTTACCGTTGGTGCCGGTGATGGCGATGAACGGTGAACCCGGTGCGTGCAATGCTCGTTCGCGCGCGAAAATTTCGATGTCGCCGATGATCGCGACGCCATTTTCCTCTGCCCGTTTCACCGTCCAGTGCGGCTCGGGATGCGTCAGCGGCACGCCGGGCGCCAGAACCAGCACCGAAAACGCCGACCAGTCCGCGACGGTGAGATCGACAAGCGGAATATCCAGCGCGATCGCGGCGTCGCGACCTGATGCGCCGTCGTCCCAGGCCGAGACCAAAGCCCCGCCCTCGCGCAAGGCTTCGGCAGCCGCGATGCCGGACGCACCGAGCCCGAAAACCGCAACCGATTTTCCTTCAAAGGACGTCGCGCGAATCATTGAGGTAAATCTACAGCAAGTCGCAACGTTTGACGTCCTACCGCAACTTGAGGGTCGAAAGGCCGATCAGCGCCAGGATCACCGAAATGATCCAGAACCGGATGACGACAGTCGATTCTTTCCATCCCTTTTGCTCGTAGTGGTGATGTAGAGGCGCCATCTTAAACACGCGCTTGCCCGTCCATCGGAATGACAGCACCTGAATGATGACCGATAGCGTTTCGAGCACGAACAGCCCGCCGACCACCGCCAGAACGATCTCATGCTTGATTGCTACCGCGATCGCGCCGAGCGTGCCGCCAAGGGCGAGCGAGCCCGTATCGCCCATGAAAATCATGGCGGGTGGCGCGTTGAACCACAAAAAGCCGAGCCCGGCCCCAATCAGCGCACCACAGATGACGGAGAGTTCGCCCGTCCCCGGCACGTGATGGATCTGCAGGTAGCCGGCAAACTTTGCGTTGCCCGAGAGATAAGCGATCATGCCGAACGTCGCCGCCGCGATCATGACGGGCACGATCGCCAAGCCGTCGAGCCCATCCGTCAGGTTGACGGCGTTGCCCGCCCCCGCGATCACCAGCACCGCCATCAAGACGAAGAACGGTCCGAGATCGATGACGAGTTCCTTGAAGAACGGAAACGTCAGGTCGGTATCGAGCCCCTTCGGGCTGAGCTTCATCAGCGCGAAGCCCGCGATCGCCGCAACGATAAGCTCGAGCAGGAACCGGAACCTGCCGGAGAACCCAGCCGTCGTCCGCTTCGTCACCTTCAGGAAGTCGTCGTAAAATCCGATGGCGCCGTACGACAGCGCCACGCCGAGCACGACCCAGATGTAGCCGTTTTCCAGCTGTGCCCACAGCAACGTCGAGACGGTGACGCCCGCGAGGATCATAAGGCCGCCCATCGTCGGCGTACCGCGTTTCAGAAGATGCGTCGCCGGCCCATCGGTGCGGATCGGCTGGCCCTTGCCCTGCTTCACGCGCAAGAGATCGATGATGGCCGGCCCGAACATCAGCACGAACAGAAGCGCCGTGAAAATCGCGCCCCCGGTTCTGAAGGTGATGTAGCGGAAGACGTTGAGCGCACTGATCTGGTCGCTGAAATTGACGAGCTCGTAGAGCATTCCGCGCTGACTTCCCCCTGATCGGCCGGCCGGCTAGGCAGCGGCCCCTTTTTTACCGAACTGCGTCTTGAGTGCCTCGACCACCCTGCCGAGGCGCGTCCCGTTCGACGCCTTGACCATCACGACATCGCCCGCCCTCAGAGAATCCGCAAGTGCGGCTTCGAGCGCCTGTGACGTCGGAGAGTACCCGCCTTTCTTGGGCGCGGGTAGGGCGTCGTACAAACCCTTCATATGCGGGCCGCACGCAAAGACCAAGTCGACCCCGGCGGCCTCCACCGCGCCTTTGAGACCGGCGTGCAGCGCCGGCGCCTCGATCCCGAGCTCCAGCATATCGCCGAGGACCGCGATGCGGCGCGGATAGGTCTTGCGCGGCACCGTGCCGAGCGTCGCGAGCGCGGCAGTCATCGAGGCGGGATTGGCGTTGTAGCTTTCGTCGATCAGCAGCGCCTGCCCATCGCCGACATGGAGCATGCTGCGCGCGCCACGGCCGCTCGGCGGCGCCAGATCTGCAAGCGCCACGAGCGCTGCCCGCACGTCCGCTCCGATGGCGTGGATCGCGGCCGCAACGGCCAACGCATTTTCCGCAATGTGCCGACCCGGCATGCCCAGATGCAACGGAATGCTCATGCCTGCAAGGTGCACGGTCATGTCGCTTCCATCATCGGACGCTCGAAAATCGGACCCATGAACATCGGCGTTCCTATCGAAACCGAATGTCACCGGTTCGACACCAAGCCTGTTTGCAATCTCGATAAGACGATCCGCATACGGATTGTCTCGCTTGATGATGGCCGCCCCGCCCGGCAGCAGTCCTTCGAAAATCTCGCCCTTGGCGTCCGCGATCGCCGCCACCGATGGAAAGTGCTCAAGATGCACGGCTTCAACGGTCGTAATAATCGCCGCATGCGGACGAACCATCTTCGTCAACGGCCGGATCTCGTCGGCGTGATTCATGCCGATTTCGAACACGCCGAAGCGCGTATCGGCCGGCATCCGCGCCAGCGTCAGCGGCACGCCCCAATGATTGTTGTAGGACTTCTCCGACGCATGCGTCGCGCCAAGTCGCGACAGGCAGGCGCGCAGCATTTCCTTGGTGCCGGTCTTGCCCGCGCTCCCCGTCACCGCGACGACGCGAGCATCCGGCGAGAGCCGTTCGCGCGCGGCCCGTCCCAAAGCCACGAGGCCATCCAAAGGGTCGGACGTCCGAAACAAGATGCCGTCGCCAATCTGTCGCGAATAATTGCGGCCGACGAGCGCGGCGGCGGCCCCGGCCTTGAACGCCGCAGCGACGAATTCGTGCCCGTCACGCTGATCCCTCAGCGCCACGAACAGATCTCCGGGCTGCAGCGTCCGGGTATCGATCGACACACCTGTCACGGGCACGCCGGCTTCGCCCTCGGGCTCGACCCGCAGGGCTTTCGTCAGATCGGCGGAAGTCCAGAGAGGGGTCATGCCAACATTCAGCTCGCCAGCGCTTTCCGAATTTCGTCGTGATCGGAAAACGGGATGACCCGATCGCCGATGATCTGGCCCGTTTCGTGACCCTTTCCGGCCACCAGCACGACATCCCCCGGAGTCATCATCGCAACCGCGGTGGCAATCGCCTCCGCTCGATCGCCGATTTCGCGCGCTCCAATCGCCCCCGCAAGAATTTCCTTGCGGATTTCAGCCGGTTGTTCGCTGCGCGGATTATCGTCGGTCACGATCGTGATATCCGCCCGCTCGACCGAAATCTTCCCCATGATCGGCCGCTTACCCTTGTCGCGGTCGCCGCCGCACCCGAACACCGAGATGAGCCGCCCTGTTGCGAATGGCCGGCAGGCCTCGAGCGCCGCCGCCAGCGCCTCCGGCTTGTGCGCGTAATCGACGATCGCGAGACCGCCATTGCGCTCGCCGATAATTTCTAGCCGCCCCGGGACGCCGTTGAGACTGCCGATAGCCTTCAGCACCTCGCCCGTATCTTCGCCGACCGCAATTGCGAGCCCGGCGGCGACGAGCGCGTTCTCGACCTGGTAGGCGCCAACGAGCGGCAGATTGACGTCATAGGATTTGCCGCCTGCGCGGACGCCGATGATCTGCCGGAAACCATCTCGCGCTAACGACACGCGCTCGAGCGCGTCGCCGCCGGTGCCGACCATCATCACTCGCAATCCGCGCGCCCGCGCCGCTGCCGCGACGTCGCCGGCATAGGCGCCATCCGCGTTGATGACCGCTGGCTGCCCCGGTTTCAGCAGCTCGGTGAAGAGCCTGAGCTTCGCGCGCAAATAGTCTTCGATCGTCGCATGGTAATCCATGTGATCGCGGCCGAGATTCGTGAACGCCGCAGCGGCCAACTCCACGCCGTCGAGTCGGTTTTGATCGAGCCCATGTGACGAGGCTTCGAATGCCAGATGCGTGACGCCTTCATCCGCCAGCGCCGCCAGCGCCGCATGCAGCGTCACCGGATCGGGCGTCGTCAGCGAGCCGTACACCGCCCCCGACGGCTTGACGATTCCGATCGTCCCGACGGACGCCGCCTGATGCCCCAGCGCCGAAAAAATCTGCCGCGTAAAATCCGCAACCGACGTCTTGCCGCTCGTCCCCGTCACGGCCACGGCGCATTCGGGCTGCCGGCCGGCGAGCTTGGCCGCGATCCTTGCCAGCGCCGCGCGCGGATTATCGACCTCGATCAGCGCCACGCTATCCGGCACGCTGACGCCCTTGTTCCGACCAACGATGACGACAACCGCGCCGCGCGCGATCGCGTCGGGCACAAAGTTCGCACCATCGACCTTCGTGCCGGGCAAGCCCGCGAAGATCGCGCCGGGCCCGACCGCCGCGCTCGCTGCCGTGATCCGCGAAACGGAGATATCTTC
>JBEVLH010000130.1:0-6532 GCA_040509255.1 Hyphomicrobium sp.
TGGCGGAGAGGGAGGGATTCGAACCCCCGGTACCCTTGCGAGTACTCCGCATTTCGAGTGCGGCGCGATCGACCACTCTGCCACCTCTCCGGAAGCCGTGGCGCCTGACGGCGAAGTGGGGCTTTTAGCGGCGCTCGCCCTAGGAAGCAAGCGGCTCAGGCCGACGCATGCCATTCGAACTCGAGGGATTGCGTCGCGGGACCATCTGCTTCGTATCCTCGCGCGAGAAGGCGGCCCGCCTTGGCGTCAGCAACCATGGCAACGCGCGTCTTGTCGTTCAGCACCGGCGGCGTGAGCCAGGCAAAGTCCGGATCGAAACGCGGCGCAATTTTCGCCATCGCCTGCGATCTCTCAGCGCTGGAATCGCCCCGGGGCCGCCCCTTCCACTCCGAACCATCCCAATGATTGGCCGCAATCGCATCCGGACCGCGCCGCACGCGCGCCTCGTGCTCGGTCCGTTCGATGACGATAGTGTCGTCGGCCCGTATACCGGCGAGCGTGAAGATCCCTGGCGTCGAAATCGGCGTATCCGCTAGAAGCCGGCTCGCCTCGGTAAAATCCCGCGCTTCTTCGCAAACTCGCCGCAAAAGATGCGCAGGCGTAGGAAACGGCATTTTCCAGACCCGGCGGCGATTGACCGCCCAATCGACATAAAACAGCCCCGTCGGATCGCGCATTGGCGCCTGATTGAGGGCTGCCGAAAATCGCCCGGGCGCCATGACTTGTAGAACCCCGCTGTAGCCCGGCCAGGTCAGAACGGCGAACGGACCGGCGGCCGCGCCTTCGACCTTCGCACAGACGAGATTGGCGCCAAGGCCCGGCGTCCGCCAATCGAGCACACGCACGAGGCGCGCCGTTTCGCCATCCTCGGACGGCGCAGCGCGACAGGTGCACGCCCACTCGTAGTTGATCGAAAAGAAATAGGCGCCCGGACGACCGAGTTTCTCCGCGATCGCGTCGATCTCGCCGAGATGCCCGTTATTGGTCCGCACGAGCCAAGCCCGAGAAACCTTGTCGAGACCGGTGAGAAGCCGCTTCGGATACCGCCGGGTCGCGGCGTCCAGCAGAGCGTGGGTTTTGTCACCACACGCCCGGAGCGTCGCCAGCGGGAAATCCAGGCCCGTTTCGATGACCGGGATGGCGGGAAGGACGACATTCTGCGCCACGATAGGTGATGTCGAAGCATGTACTGCCATCATGGCCCCTGGCGACGACACGAAGTGCCGTACAAACTGGGCACTTCAGGGCGCATTTGCCATGCTTCGCCGGAAGCAATACCGGCTGCCGAAACGCCGCACGCCGATTGACAATAGACCTCACATCGACAATAAAGCCCGCCACCCATGGGCAGGAAAAACTGCCCGTGTTGAATGCGCTGCCCGAGGCTCCTTGCCGGCATTGACTGGCAACCTTCTGAAAGTTCACCGTTTTTCGGTGACGCCACAGGGCGCGGTAACAGGCCTAAAAGGCCGAAAGGACGAGCCATGTACGCTGTCATCAAGACAGGCGGCAAGCAATACCGCGTTTCCAAAGACGATGTCGTTACGATTGAGAGAGTGACTGGCGACGCCGGCGCCAAGGTTGAGTTCGACCAGGTGTTGATGGTCGGCTCGGGCGACGATTTCAAGTTCGGTGCTCCGCTGGTATCCGGCGCCAAAGTCATCGCCGAACTCGTAGAGCATTCGCGCGGACCCAAGCTGATCGCTTTCAAGAAACGCCGCCGCAAAAACTCTCGCCGCAAGAAGGGCCATCGTCAGGATCTTTCTGTCGTGCGTATCACCGACATCACGGGCGCTTAACCAGCCGCCGCTCCATTCGAGGATTCTGAAATGGCACAAAAGAAAGCAGGCGGTTCGACTCGTAACGGCCGCGACTCCGAAAGCAAACGCCTCGGCATCAAACGCTACGGCGGCGAATACGTGATCCCGGGCAATATTCTCTGCCGTCAGCGTGGCACGCAGTGGCATCCGGGTTCGGGTGTCGGCATGGGAACCGATCACACCATCTTCGCCGTCGAAGAAGGCACTGTCGAATTCGCCACCAAGCGCAACGGCCGTATCTATATTTCAGTGAAACCCGCAAAGGCGGTCGCGGCGGAATAGTTCGCCTCAATCCACAACGCGGTTTTAAAGACGACGGGGATGGCGCTAGCCGTCCCCTTTTTGCCTTTGAGATCCCGCCTCATATCGTGAAACAGTGTTTGCACACCGACGGAGACCATGAAGACCGCCCGCCTCACTCTCAGGACCGTTGTCCACGATGATGCCGCCCGCATCGCCGTGCTTGCGGGAGAGTGGGACGTCGCCAGCATGACCGGGCGCATCCCCTTCCCTTATTCCGAAGAGGCGGCGCGCCATTGGGTCGACGGCCTCGCGGAGCAGGAGCAGGTGTTCGGTATCGAGCGCAATGGCGAACTCATCGGCATCAGCGGTTTCACGCTCGACGACAACGGCGACGCCGAACTCGGCTACTGGATCGGCAAGCCGTATTGGGGCCAAGGCTACGCGACCGAGGCCGCGCGCGCCGTCATGTCCTATGGGTTCGCGAAATCGGGCGTCCGCCGTTTCGTCTGCAAACACCTGACCGGCAACGACGCCTCCGCGGGCGTTCTTCGCAAACTCGGCTTCAGGTACACCGGCACCGCCACGGGATGGTGCGAGGCGCGTCAATCCGAGTTGCCGGCGCTGACGTACGAACGCCGCCGACCTTGGACCATGGCCATTTGGGCGCGGGCGTCATGAAATTTTTGGACCAGGCCAAGATCTACATTCGCTCCGGCGCCGGAGGAAACGGCTGCATCGCCTTCCGTCGCGAGAAATTCATCGAGTTCGGCGGTCCCAACGGCGGCGACGGCGGAAACGGCGGCGATGTCTGGGTCGAATGCGTGCAGAACCTCAACACGCTCATCGACTACCGTTACCAGCAGCATTTCTTCGCGCAGAACGGCACGCCCGGCATGGGCCAGAACCGCACGGGACCGAACGGCAAGGACATGGTGATCAAAGTGCCGCCCGGCACTCAGGTCTTCGCCGAGGACAGCGAAACGCTTCTGGCCGATCTCACCTCTCCCGGCGAACGCGTCCGGCTCGCCAAGGGCGGCAACGGCGGCTTCGGAAATGCGCACTTTAAAAGCGCGACGAACCAGGCGCCGCGCCATGCCAACCCCGGGCAGCCTGGCGAAGAGCTGACGATCTGGCTGAAGCTGAAACTCATTGCGGACGCTGGCCTCGTCGGTCTGCCGAACGCCGGCAAATCGACGTTCCTCGCGGCCGTGTCGGCGGCAAAGCCCAAGATCGCCGATTACCCCTTCACGACGCTTCATCCGAATCTCGGCGTCGTCCGCGCCGGCGATACGGATTTCGTCCTTGCCGACATTCCGGGCTTGATCGAAGGAGCTCACGACGGCGCCGGCTTGGGCGATCGCTTCCTGAGCCATATCGAGCGTTGCCGCGTTCTTCTGCACCTCGTCGATGCGACCTCCGAAGATGTCGCCGCCGACTACAAGACCATCCGCCGCGAACTCAAAGCCTACGGCGGCGGTCTCGAGAAAAAGAAGGAAATCGTCGCGCTCTCGAAGTGTGATGCCCTTGACGAACAAACGCTCGCCGAACGCCGCGACCTTCTGAAGAAGGCGGCCCGCAAAACGCCGCTTCTGCTTTCGGCGGTCTCCGGCCAAGGCGTCAAGGACGCGCTGTACGCGCTGACCCGCGAGATCACGCGCGCCAACGATGCGGAGGACGAAACCGAGGGCGATGGTCCAGCCCCCTGGCAACCGTAGGCCCATATCTTCGATCGATTTTCGACCGAATAAATCATCCCCTCACCGGCGCCCCGCGGCCGCCTCTCCCCAAGGTAAAGGCTCTATCGAATTCCCCCCTCTCCCCTGGGGGAGAGGGTAGGGTGAGAGGGTGGACACTTGCCTGCCATCCGCGCGGACTCGGCCACGGCTTGCCGCTTGCGATCAACTCGCCCACAATGCTTCGAGACCCGACATCATTCCCCATAAGCAGGACCAATCAAGATGACCCACTCGGCGCGCACACCCGTCTGGACCTGGGTCGTCCCCGTGCTCGGCCTGCTACTGTTCATCTTTGCGACCGCTACCGGCTATGGCGAGGACTTCGCATCGCATCCACTGGGCATCGCGACCACGGTTATCCTCATCCCGCTGCTGGTCGGTACGGTCTTCGCCGCAGTCTATCACGCCGAGGACGTGGCCCACATCATGGGCGAGCCGGTTGGTACGCTCGTCCTGACGATCGCCGTGACGATCATCGAGCTGTCGCTCATTATCTCGTTGATGCTGACCGGCAAGGCGACGCCGACGCTCGTCCGGGAAACGGTGTTCGCGGTCATCATGATCGTCACAACCGGACTAGTCGGCCTCTGCATCGTCGTCGGCGGCGTGCGCCACAGCGAGCAGACCTTCGACGTCACTTCGGCGAAAATCTATCTTGCCGTCCTGATCGTCCTGACGACGCTGACGCTCATCCTGCCGAACTATACGACGACGGTCGCCGGCGGCCTCTACTCCGAGGTTCAGCTGGCCTACATCAGCATCGTCACCATCGCGCTTTATCTGGTGTTTCTCTACACCCAGACCGTGCTTCATCGCGGCTATTTCGTCGGCGAGCACACGAATCCGGAGGTCACGCCGACAGAGGGCAAGCTCGCCCTTTCGGCCGTCTTCCTGTGCATCGCATTGGCTGCCGTCGTCTTGCTCGCAAAGCTCGTCGCCGTCGTCATCAATGTTGGCGTATCAAAGCTCGACGCGCCGTCGAGCATCAGCGGCGTCATCATCGCCCTTATCGTGCTGACGCCGGAATCGATCGCGGCGGTCAAGGCCGCGCAGAAGAACGATCTCCAGAAGAGCTTGAACCTCGCCCTCGGGTCTTCGCTCGCGACCATCGGCCTGACCATTCCCGCGATCGCGGCCGCCAACCTTTTTCTGCACACTCAGCTGATCCTCGGCCTCGACTCGGTCGACCAGGCGCTTGTCGTCATGACCCTTGCAACGGCGATTTTGACGTTCGGAACCGGCCGAACGAATGTGCTGTTCGGCTTCCTGCACCTCGTGATCTTCGGGACGTTCCTGTTCCTCTCTTTCGTCCCGTAAGGGGGCGTTTAGCGACGTTTTCGATGCGTATTTGGTAAAAATCGCGTCGTCATTGCCGATATGCGGGTCGCTCCCCTTGCCGGGACGCCCGCATTTGCAGATAAGCACGCCGACGCTTCGCGATCCCAAGACCGCTACCGAGATGACCATGACCCGCCAGTCAACCGCTGACGCAACGACGCTGACCGCCCGCCCCGAATGGGCGAAGGCGCGGCGCATCGTGGTCAAGATCGGGTCGGCCCTGTTGACGGACCGCGCGACGGGCGGTCTCAAAGCGGCGTGGCTGAATTCCCTGATGGACGACGTTGCCGAACTTGCGCGCGCCGGCAAGCAAGTCATCCTCGTGTCGTCGGGCTCCATCGCCCTCGGACGCCATACGCTGAAGCTCCCCAAGGGTCCGCTCGAACTCGAACAGAGTCAGGCAGCGGCCGCCGTCGGCCAGATCAGCCTTGCCCATGCCTATCAGGAACTTGCCGCCGCGCGCGGTCTGACCGCCGCACAGGTACTCCTCACACTCGGCGACACGGAAGAACGCCAGCGCTATCTCAACGCCCGCAATACAATCGAGGTGCTGCTCGGCCTCAAGGCCCTTCCGGTCGTCAACGAGAACGACACTGTTGCGACCACCGAGATCCGCTACGGAGACAACGACCGGCTGTCCGCGCGCGTCGCCTCGATGATGTCTGCCGACTGCCTTGTGCTGCTGTCGGATATCGACGGCCTCTATACTGCTCCCCCGAATGAGCACCCCGACGCCCGCCATATTCCGCTCGTCACGGAAATCACGCCCGAGATCGAAGCCATGGCGGGCGACGCCGGAACCGAGCTGTCGAAAGGCGGCATGAAGACCAAGATCACGGCCGGCAAGATCGCGCTTTCAGCTGGCACCCACATGGTCATCACCACGGGAAAGATCGACCACCCGCTGCGCGCCATCTCGGATGGCGCTCGCGTGACGTGGTTCATCGCCAAGTCGGATCCGGTCACCGCCAGAAAGCGCTGGATTTCCGGCCAGCTCGTTCCGAACGGCCAGGTCTTTTTGGATGCCGGCGCCGAGAAGGCCCTGCTGACCGGCAAAAGCTTGCTGCCGGCCGGCGTCACCCGCATTGACGGCGCATTTGACCGCGGCGATGCCGTGATCATCCGCGCCGCCGACGGCCGTGAGCTTGGCCGGGGGTTGGTCGCCTATACGGCCGACGATGCCCGTCGTATTATGGGAAAACGATCGAGCGAGATCGGCGCGATCCTTGGATATGAGGGCCGCGATACCCTTATTCACCGGGACGACATGGCGCTGACAAGGACCTGAACCATGAATAGACCCGAGCGCATCGAGAATGAAACCGCCGCGGTGATGCGCGGCATCGGCGACGCCGCGAAGGCCGCAAGCCGCCGCCTCGCCATCGCCACGCCCGA
>JBEVLH010000131.1:0-3384 GCA_040509255.1 Hyphomicrobium sp.
GGGTTCTCGGCGTTGATGCGGCACTCGATGGCGTGCCCTTTGAGTTCGATGTCGTCCTGCGTAAAGCTCAACGGCAGCCCGGCGGCCACGCGGATCTGCTCCAGCACGAGATCGGTCCCAGTCACCATTTCGGTCACAGGATGTTCGACCTGCAACCTGGTGTTCATTTCGATGAAATAGAATTCGCCGTCCTCGAACAGAAACTCGACGGTGCCTGCGCCACGATATTTGAGCTTGCGCATGGCATCGGAGACGGTCGCGCCGATCTTGTCGCGCTGCGCTGCGTTGAGAGCGGGCGACGGGCTTTCCTCGAGGATCTTTTGGTGCCGCCGCTGCAGCGAGCAGTCGCGCTCGCCGAGATGCACGGCGTTACCCTTGCCGTCGCCGAACACCTGAATCTCGATGTGGCGCGGCTTCTGCAGGTATTTTTCGATGTAGACGGAATCATCATTGAAGGCCGCTTTCGCTTCCGAGCGCGCCGTCGCCAACGCCACCCCAAGCTCCGCCGCTGACGCCGCAACCTTCATGCCGCGTCCGCCGCCGCCTGCAGCCGCCTTGATCAGGACTGGAAAACCCATGTCCTTGGCGATTTTCATCGCCTCGGTTTCGCTCGTCACCGCGCCGGGCGAACCGGGCACGACCGGGATTCCGAGTTTCCTCGCGGTCTCCTTCGCCTCGATCTTGTCACCCATGATCCGGATATGCTCGGACGTCGGACCGATGAACGTGATTTTGTGTTCTTCCAGGATTTCCGCGAACCGCGCATTTTCCGAAAGAAAGCCGTACCCCGGATGCACCGCATCCGCGCCCGTGATTTCGCACGCGGTGACGAGAGCCGGGATATTGAGATAGCTTTCGCGCGCCGGCGGCGGTCCAATGCAAACGCTTTCGTCCGCCAGGCGAACGTGCATGGCGTCGGCGTCGGCAGTCGAGTGGACAGCAACCGTCGCGATGCCGAGCTCGCGGCAGGCCCGCTGGACGCGCAGGGCGATTTCCCCTCGGTTGGCAATCAGGATCTTATCGAACATTTGAACTCCGGGCGCGTCCGACAGCTAAGCTGGGCGCGCGCTATTCTATGATGATCAGCGGCTCGCCATACTCGACCGGCTGGGCGTTCTCGACCAAGACGGCCTTGACGGTGCCGGAGCGCGGAGCCGGGATTTGGTTCATTGTCTTCATGGCTTCGATGATCAGCAGCGTGTCACCCTGGTTGACCTTGCTCCCGACCTCGCAGAACGACGCCGCGCCCGGCTCGGGGGAACGGTAGGCCGTGCCGACCATCGGCGACTTGACGACGCCCGGATGTTTCGAAAAATCGCCCGCCGCAGGGGCCTGCGCCTTCGCGTCGCCCGAGGCCGACGCCGCGGAGGCCGCCGGGGTCGCGATATAGGTCTGCGGTGCCGCGGCGTGAATCGAGATCTTTTTCGCGACTCGGATCTTGAGCCCGCTTTTCTCGATTTCGATTTCCGTCAGACCCGTATCATTCAAAAGCTCTGCGAGCTCGCGGATCATCTGACCTTCGGCGCTTCCGACTTTTGGCCCTTGGTCTTTTGGCGTCATCAGTCCCGTGTCCTCGATATGTGTTGGCGTGCGTCTTATAGCTTAGGGTTTGCCCGCTACGTCACGCCTTCCTTTGGAATTGCTAAGGATGTTTGCCATCGCCTCGATGGCGAGTTCATATCCCTTCGGTCCCAGTCCGCAAATCACCCCCGTCGCGGCCAGCGAGACGTAGGAATGCTGGCGGAACTCGTCGCGCCGGAAGATATTCGAGAGGTGGACCTCGATGGTGGGCAGGCTGACTGCCTGCAAGGCATCAAGAATTGCGACGGACGTGTGGGTATAGCCCCCCGCATTGATGATGATGCCCTTGGCCTTGCCGCGCGCCTCCTGCACCCAGTTTACGATCTCGCCTTCGATATTCGACTGCCGGAAATCCACTGACAGGCCATTGCGGGCAGCGGCATTTTCGGTCCGCACGCGAAGGTCGTCCAACGTCTCCGTGCCATAGACGTCGGGCTCCCGGACGCCGAGCATGTTGAGGTTGGGACCGTTCAATACGTAGACGAGCGAGGTCATGGGTTGGAGGCCGTTGAGGCACGGCGAGGTGGCCGGCCAGCTTGTGAGGGCCTTGGGTCTATCAGTTTTCATCGAATGCGCAAAGTGCGCGGCGGCCACCGCGCACTTTCGACAAGCATTGACGATAAGTATTTGAAGTTCTTGGTTATTTATCCGCGTCTGTTAGCAGATGGCGCAGCCCGACTTGCGGTAGTCGCCGACCAGCGTCTCAAGCTGTTGGTGGAGATCGTCGGGTGCACCTGGGATCGACTTGTCGCCAACGAGGAAGTGCGGCGTGCCGTTGACGCCGAGCTGCTTGGCAAGCTCCAGATCACTCTGCAGTTCCCTTTTCACCGCGTCGCCCGCCATGTCGGCTTTGATCTTATTCATATCGAGGCCCAGCGACTCCGCGACTTTCAGGGCTGTCGCTTCATTGGCCTGTCCCTTAGAGCCTAGCATGGCCTGATGGAATTCCCAGTACTTCCCCTGCAGCTTGGCGGCGAGGGCCACTCTAGCCGCTTCCTCCGAGCCCTTCGCGAGGATCGGAAGCTCCTTGAAGACGAATCGGACCTTCTTGTCGTCCTGCAGCAGCTTCTGCACCTCTGGGAGGCCGCGTTTGCAGTAGCCGCAGTTGTAATCGAAGAACTCGACCACGGTCACGTCGCCATCGGGGTCACCCGCAAGCGAACTGCCCGGCGAGCGATAGATGGCTTTGGCGTTGTTGGCCATGAACGCTTTCAGCTTCGCATCCTGTTCCTTCTGCGACTTATCTTCCAGCGCGCTCTGCACCTCGAACATGACCTCGGGGTTTTTGATGAGATAGTCTTTGATGATGTCGCCGAGGGCCTTCTTCTGCTCATCGGTAAAGGTGGTGCCGCCCGCAGTCGGAGCGACCGTATCGGCGCGTGCAGAGCCGTTGCCGAATTGGGCAAAGCCGAACGCCGCGAACCCGAGCAAAGCGAAGCCGAGCGCAACAAAACGGATCGTCGCGCCGATCGATGTCGAGCCAACGCTTTTCCGGTCGATGAATTTCATGGTCATGGATCTAATCTCACTGTGGACTCGAACGTTCGCCGTTCAAGTTTGCGGCTTGTAGTTAATGATGTCGTCGTTCTTCAGCCATTCGGGCGATCCCGAACGTAATTTCAATTGCGCGCGCTTGGCGAAGATCTGGGCTTGCGCGATGCTTCCTTCGTAGAAATAGGCTTGCGCGGTCATGGCATCGGCTTCCGGCCCTCTGCCCTGCTTGTAATAGATGTTTGCGAGCAGCCTGTATGCATGGCCGTTTTCCGGATCTTCAACGAGAGATTTGCGCAGCAGCTCGGTGGC
>JBEVLH010000132.1:0-5889 GCA_040509255.1 Hyphomicrobium sp.
CGACGATCCTGATCGTGCTCGCGGGCTTTGTCTTCGCGACGCTGGCGGCCGAATTAATGAGCGTGTTCTCCAACGCGATCATGACCGGGCTGGTGCCGAGGAACGAACTCGGCCGATTATCCGGAACGGGTTGGGCGGTCGGATATTTCGGCGGGCTCGTCAGTCTCGCGCTTGTTGCGGGTTTGCTGGTGCCGATGCCGGGCGAAGCGAAAACGCTACTCGGGCTTCAGCCGCTTTTGGCATTGGACGGAGCAGCGCATCAGGGCGACCGGATCACGGGGCCATTCGCTGCGATCTGGTTCGCGATCTTTATCATTCCGTTTTTTGTGTTCGTTCCAGATCGTCATAGGGCGGCGACCGAACACCCCGCGCGCTCGGCGCTTGCCGAGCTATGGGACACGATCAAATCGTTACCGTCGATGCCGAGCCTGCTCATCTTTCTGATCGCGCGGATGCTTTATACCGATGGACTGACGGCGATCTTTGCCTTCGGGGGCATCTACGGCGCTTCGGTGTTCGGATGGGGGCCGTTGGAACTTGGCATTTTTGGCATCATCCTGACCCTCGTCGGCGCGTTCGGCGCGCTGTTCGGCGGCTGGCTGGATGACGCGATCGGACCGAAGACGGTTATCATAATCGCGCTGCTCGCCTTGATCGTCGGCGCGATCGGCATTCTGTCGGTCGACAAGACGCATATTTTCTTCTCGACGCAGGTGGCGGAGAAGATTGCCGGATCGAAACCGTTTTCGGCGCCGGGAGAGCAGGTGTTTCTGGCGTTCGCGGTGCTCGTCGGCATCGTTTCGGCACCCGTTCAGGCAGCGAGCCGGTCACTGCTCGCCCGCATCGCCCCCGCCGACAAGATCACTCAGTACTTCGGGCTGTTCGCGTTTTCGGGCAAGGTGACAGCGTTTCTGGCGCCGTTCTTCGTCGCGATCCTGACGCAGGAGACGGGAAGTCAGCGGATCGGCATGGCGGCCGTTCTGGCATTTCTCGCGATTGGCGTGCTGATGATGCTGTTCGTCAAAACGCGGCCGGCGCCATGAGATGCCGTCTCAATGACGGAAGTGGCGAATGCCGGTGAATACCATGGCGAGCCCGCGCTCGTCGGCTGCCCTGATAACCTCGTCGTCGCGCACGGAACCGCCTGGCTGAATGACGGCCGTTACGCCTGCCTCGGCGGCGGTGATGAGGCCGTCCGCGAATGGAAAGAAAGCGTCGGAAGCGACGACCGATCCGATAGTGAGTGAGTTGTCGAGCCCTTGGGCTTTGGCAGATTCGGCTGCCTTCCAGGCCGCGATTCGAGATGATTCCACCCGGCTCATCTGACCGGCACCGACGCCGACGGTCGCTTCGTTCTTGGCATAGACGATGGCGTTCGACTTGACGTGCTTTGCGACCTTGAATGCAAAGCGCAGGTCTTTCAGTTCCGCATCGGTCGGCGAGCGTTTGGTGACGATTTTCAAATCGAGATCGTCGGCGTTCGAGGCATCGCGCGATTGGACGAGGAATCCGCCCGCAACCGATTTGAAGTTAAGGCCAGGCGCGCGCGAATCCGCCAGCCCACCTGTCAGAAGCAAACGCAAATTCTTCTTTGCCGCGAAGATGGCTTTGGCGTCGTCGGTTGCGTCAGGTGCGATGACGACCTCGGTAAAGATCTTGCTCATCTCTTCGGCCGTTGCGCCGTCGATCGTGCGATTGAGCGCAATGATGCCCCCGAAGGCGCTGACCGGATCACAGGCGAGCGCCTGCCGGTAAGCTTCGGCGAGCGAGGCATTGACGGCCACGCCGCACGGGTTCGCGTGCTTGATGATAGCAACCGCCGGGGTTTTTGGATCGAATTCGGACACCAGCTCGAAGGCCGCGTCGGTGTCGTTGATGTTGTTGTAGGAGAGTTCCTTGCCCTGAAGCTGCCGGGCGGTGGTTACTCCGACGCGCGCATCGCTCGACAGGTAAAGCGCCGCCGTCTGATGGGCGTTTTCGCCGTAGCGCAATGCCTGCCCGAGGTGACCGCCGAACGCGCGCCATTCGGGAGTACCCGTACTAAGCTCGCGCGCAAACCAATTGCTGATGGCCGCGTCATACGCGGCGGTGCGAGCGAAGGCTTTTGCGGCGAGGGCTTTGCGGGTCGAGAGCGTCGTCGCGCCATCGTTGGCGGCGATTTCGCCAAGAACGCGACCGTAGTCGGAGGGTTCGATGATGACGGTGACGCTGTCGTGATTTTTCGCGGCGCCGCGGATCATGGCTGGGCCGCCGACGTCGATGTTCTCGACGCAGTCGTCGTAGGAGGCGCCTTTGGCGACGGTTTCTTCGAACGGATAAAGGTTCACGACCAAGAGGTCGATGGGGAGGATGCCGTGGTCGCGCGCGGCGGCATCGTGTACATCGTTGCCGCGAATGGCGAGCAGGCCGCCGTGGACTTTGGGATGCAGCGTTTTCACCCGGCCGTCCATCATCTCGGGGAAGCCAGTCAGCTCGGCAACGTCCATGACTGCCAAGCCGGCCGCCTTCAGGGCCGACGCCGTTCCACCGGTCGAGACCAAATCGATGCCGCGCGCCTTGAGCGCGCCCGCAAAATCAACGAGCCCGGTTTTATCTGAGACGGAAATAAGGGCCCGGCGTATTTTTTGATCGGACATGGTCACCCCAGCTCTTTCGGAGTGGCGGTTAACACGGCCTGCCGAGCAAGGCCATCCCGCCGGTGGATGAACGCGCGATTGTGCCGCGAAAAGTTTCGGCGGGCTTCAGACCTTGCGGATTTCGGGCACTTCGATTTGGGCTGACCAATTGACCGACGTCTGACCAAACGTCGTGCCGCGCAGCACGATCTGCAGAGCGGGCCGGGGGCCGGCGCTGTCGACGAAGTAGAGACTTTCCTCGATCGAAAGCCGCGAAGTGTCGTCAGCGGTGAAGATCCAAGTTTCGCCGTCGCGCAGAGTAATCCGGCAGGTTCCGCGCCCACTCGATTGGCAGCGGCAGTCGGGATGCAAATGGAAGTGGATGGCGTAGGGCAGGTCGCGCTTCAGGCGGAGAGTTCCCTTTGGCGGCGCCAGCCTGTCGACGCCGGTGAGCTTGTCGCCCGCACTCGAGAGAGCCAAGTCGCGGCTATGGATCAGCCCGAAGCGTTTCAGATAGCCGTCGTGGCTCGCCGTGATTTCCGCCTGGTTGGGACCGTCGCTGAATTCGGCGGTTACGGTATCAGGGCCTCGGATGGGCAGGCCGTCTACAATGGATTCCAGCTGCTCGTGGCGAATGAGTCGCGACGACGAGGTTTCCGATAGGCAAAGCGTATTATGGCTGGCGGTTGCGCGCGCGACCGAGTCCCAGTCGTGATCGGCGGATCCTGGAAACCCGCCATTGGCGAAAATCAGATGCTGCCGCGACGTCATTTCGAACGACAGCGCGCCAGCCTGGGCTTCGGTCGAAAGCTCGAGCGGCGGCGGTGAGCCGATATCCATCATGACGACGGTTCTGCCGCGTTCGAGCCGGGCGTAGCCGGATGCCCGCGCGATAGGCATGATATCGAACTCGCCGGCCGAGTAACCAAGAACGGTGGCGATCGCTGCCGGGGATCCCGTGCTCACGCCGTTGAAGCGCGCAAGCATGCCGTCTCCGAGCCGCATGAAGCGCAGATAACTCAACGCCTTCTTGATCGCGGAATTGATCTCTTCGGGCGCGACGAGTGCCCGGGAGCCGAAGCATTGTCCGACGGGCAGGAGATCGAGAATGAGATCGGAAAGCACGCTCGCGCTGCGGCTGATGTGGCCGCCGTCATCCAGGATTTGCCGCTTCAACTCGATGACGAGCGCGGCTTCCGCTTCTTTCAGATGCCGGTCATGGCTGGAAATGGAGAGCCCGGATAGAAGAAGCGCAATCAGACAGACCATGCGCGGAACGCCATCGGGCGCATTTCGCCAAGTCGTCCGAAGCGCGACGATCTGCTGGCCGATGCTTGACATGACTTGCGTGTAGGAGCGGGCGTCAAGATCCTCGAGGATCATGTTGGCCTGGGAGATCCACGAGATCAGGCGCCGCGCGATCACTTCAGGTTCGTAGGCAACACCGTGCGATATCTTCTTGAGCGCAATCCATTCAAGGACGAGCTCGCGAGCGGCAGCGGCGGCGTCTTCCTCTTCGGTCGCGGCGAGGTGGCGAAGCCAACCAAACCCGTGCAGCTCACGTTCCCAGGCGAGACTCGGGGGCGTGATGCGGAACACTGATGCGCCTTTGAGATCGGCGATCTGAGACGCCAGCCCAAAGTAGCCGTGCGCGACCTCGGTCCAGAAGCTTGGGTCGGCAGCGCGGAGTTCTTGCGGGACGATCAAAATCTGATCGGCGCCGTTGCCGGCGTAGCGCCAGCGGAGAAGCGGCGACGAGAGCGTCAGCGTCACGGCGCGACGGCGCAAACGCTCGACGGAAAGCGAGCGAATTTTCAGCCGTTCCGAGACATTAAGACTCAACGTTTGATCCCCGCGCGCCGGGCGATGGTGATGCTATGGGAAAAACGACTAGCCCTAGACCTCAACCAAAACAAGGCGAGGCGGCGATGCGCCGGGCCTTGCTCAACAGGACTTCACGAGCGACGCGGCGTAAAAGCCGTCGAGCCCCTGCAGGCCCGCCGGCAAATCGGAAAAATGCGTCGGGAGGGTTCGGAGATCGCCATCCGCGGTTCTCCACGACAACGGTATGGTCTCGGTATCTAGGGTAATCGGGCGACGCGCGAAATCGGCGTGCCGCACGAGAAAGCCTTCGATCTGCGTCTCGCCTTCTTCCGGTTCGAGCGAGCACGTACAGTAGACTAAAGTGCCGCCTGGCTTCAGGAGGCTTGCCGCCTGATCAAGGAGACGTCTCTGCAAAGCGGCAAGGGCGGCGACGTCCTCGGGGCGCTTCAGATAGAGAATATCGGGATGACGGCGGATCGTTCCGGTCGAGGTGCAGGGAGCGTCGAGCAGGATCGCGTCGAACTGTTGGTCGGTTGTGAACGTGAGCGCGTCCGAGACCACGGTGTTCGCGGTGAGATCGAGGCGTGCAAGATTTTCCTTCAGACGTTGGAGCCGGCCGGCGGACTTATCGACTGCTGTCACTTGAGCGCCCAAGGCGGCAAGTTGAGCCGTCTTGCCGCCAGGCGCCGCGCACAGGTCGAGCACGGACAGCCCTGAAACGTCGCCCATGAGCTTCACAGGTAGCGCCGCGGCGGCATCCTGAACCCACCAGGCACCCTCGGCGTAGCCCGGCAACTCTTCGACGCGGCCAGCCGCCGCGCATCGCAGCGAGCCGGTCGGAAGCACGACGGCGCCGATGCGCTGAGCCCACGCTTCGGGATCGGATTTGACGGTCAGGTCGAGCGCCGGCTCGACAAGCGACGCACGCGCGATCTGACGAGCATCGGCGGCGCCGAATGTTGCGCTCCAGCGCGTGACAAGCCAGTCCGGGACGGTCAGGGCGACGTTATCGAGGGAGGCGAGGCGGCCATGGCCGCTTTCGCTGACACGACGGAGGACGGCATTGGCGAGATTCGCAAAGCGCTTGCCGGAGCCGTCGGCGCGGCACTGATCGACGGCGAGCGAGATGGCCGCGTGCGGCGGCGTTTGCAGCAACAAAAGCTGGGCCGCTGCCGCCAAAAGGATCTCATCCAAGCGACCCAAGCGTTCGGGCAGGGGCTTGGCCAGATAGGTACTGAGAACGGCCTGTAGGGCGCCGCGATTTCTCAACACGGTCGTTGCGATGAGGCGCGCGAAGGCGCGGTCGCGGGACTCAAGATTGCGCGTCGTCGCGGCTTTGGAGAATGAATCGTCGAACGGCCGGTGTTCGATCAAGACCGAAAAGAGGGCCGAAACGGCGACGTCGCGGGCCTTCAGACCCTCGATGCTTTGAGAGGAACGACCGACGGGC
>JBEVLH010000133.1:0-3804 GCA_040509255.1 Hyphomicrobium sp.
TTGGGGGCGCGCCCGGAAACGCTGCTTGGTCTATCGGGGCTTGGCGATTTGATCCTGACCTGCGGCAGCCCGCAGTCGCGGAACATGTCGCTAGGTCGTGCCCTGGGCGAAGGGCGCAGCCTGGATGAAATACTCGGCGCCCGGTCGGCCGTGACGGAGGGCGTTTACACCTCCAAGGCGCTCGTACGGCTGGCCGATGAGCATGGCGTCGACATGCCGATCGCTGAAGCCGTGCACGGCATCGTCGAGGGCCGCCTCGGCGTCGACGAGGCAATCACGGCGCTGATGCTTCGGCCTTTGAAAGCTGAAGATTGAGCGCCGCGCGGTCGACCTTCCAGACCCGATACTTGGCATTGGCGTTAGCGAGCACCACCGGAACGAGATAGCCCGGCGGCTTGCTGGCAATAAGATCCGCCTTGAGGGTGCCGTTCCAATCCGGACTGGTCGCGTCTGCCGTATCCAGGCCGCGGCAGATGGCGACGTAGTCGACGTCTTCCCGCTTCAAGATAGCGGCGGCACTCCGAGGATCGCGCGCCGAGAAAATTTGATAATTCGCGACGATGGCGTTTGCGATCCGATGGTAGGGCGCCGCGAGCACTCTATGATGCGTATTAGCGGCGATGAACGCTCCTACATCAATATGCGACGCGATGAGGCCCGCGGGCAGTTCCGCCAGTTCACGCACCGTTTCCGGCATCGAGCACACGCGAGCGTCCTCCAACATCTGCGGCGTCATGTTGGGAGGCGCCCCGGCAAGCGCGTTCACGCCTCCCGACATCCAAATCATCATAGTTTGATTGAGGAAAACGACCGCAGCCAGTCGTACCGTCATCGCGCTGATTTCGCCGACTGGTCCCAGACGCCCCAAGGCCACAGCCATGGGCACTAGACAGAGAAAGGACGCATAGGATGTGAATTTGAATTGCCAGCATGCGAGCCCGACGATCGCCGCCAGCATCGCAAATAGAAAGATATCTTGTGCGCTGCGGCTCGTCCTAAGACAGTAAAATTGCGCCGCTAGCGCGATGCCGTAGAAAAGCAGCAAACCAAACGATTGGCTGAAATCGCGTTTGAAAAACGCTGCAACGATGCTGGTATTCTCGGCAACTTTGTTGAGCCAGATCTCCAGCACCAGCGGCGGAAGTTGGCCTTTAGGCCCGGCCAGGCACTTGGGTTCAAGCAAGCCAAAGATCGCGATGCCGGCAACAGCGCAGACGGCGATCGACGCGATGCGGGAACGGATCGGCCAATTCCGCCCAGGTCCAACGGCAATGAGAAGCCCAGCTGTTCCGCAGGCGACGAGCGCGACCATATTGAGAGAGATCGCGTCACACCGGATATCCATCCAACGCGAGGGGGGAATTGTTGCGAAGAAGGCGGCCGTGAAGGTCGAGCACAGCGCGACAGAAAATCCTGCTGCGCACCTCTCGACGCGCCGATCGAAAACGGCCCATGCGGCAACCAAAGTGCCGAGCACCACGGCCGGCGCAAGCGCCTCGTATCCGACGGCAAGCGCCAGCCCGACCAGTACGCCAGCCGCTCGCCAAACATCCGTACGCTGCGGATATGCCCAGATCAGCACGATCGCGGAAATAATGCTCGCAATCATTACATTGTGATGATCAATGCGCCCGACAGCGAACTGATACCATCCGAGCGGCGAGAGGATTGCGAATAGGAGAATCAAACGGCCGGCCGTCTTCCCAGCCACCGTCGTCGCTGTTTCGAACAGCACCCACGTCAGACCGCCAAACAGCGCGATTGGCCACACGGCGTGCGTTAGTCGCTCGGCGTCCTGGATGGGCATGAACAGGTGAAACGTTGCGATCAGCACTGCGATCGGCAGATCGACGAGGCGAGACCAGTGCGATAGCATTCCGGCGTCGCCGCCGACCTTCATGGTCGTGGTATCGAACCAATTCCACGATGCCATAAGTTCACGCACTTGAATCAACCGGGTGGCATCATCGGGATCACCGAAGAACCCGTAGGCTCCCGCGCCGCTAATATTCCAGCTGCGGACGCCGACGTAGCCGAGTGCCAGGAGCCACCACACCCAAGTCGGCACGTCGTTGAAGCGAGCAACGACGCTGTTCTCGCTCGATGTTCTTGCAGCGTCCGAAAACATGCACTGATCCCCGTGAACCGCCAAGCATAGGGAAAGCCTGTTAGGGGACCGTAAACTTTAGTGCGTAGACGTTGAAAATTGCCTCCAGTCCTGGCGTGCGGCTTCCATCCAATTCTTCGAAAATGTCAGCCTTTGTTTACCCATGTCTCCTAGGCTCGCCCCAAGCGCATGGTGCCGATGATGACAACCATGAGCGTTGGGGCCGTTTTGTCAGCGTAGGCGTCGTTCATGTCGCATAGTGAAGTGTTCATCGTCGGCGCGGGGCCGGCTGGTCTGACTGCCTCCTACCTTCTCACAAAGCAGAGAATTTCGACGACCGTCATCGAAGCGGATCCGCATTACGTAGGCGGCATCAGCCGGACGGTGAACTACAAGGACTTTCTCTTCGACATCGGCGGCCATCGCTTCTTTTCAAGATCGAAGGAAGTCGTCGATCTCTGGAAAGAAATTCTTCCGCAGGATTTCATCACGCGCCCGCGCATGAGCCGCATCTACTATGACGGCAAGTATTATTCTTATCCGCTGAAGGCCTTCGAAGCGCTTGGCAACCTGGGCGTCGTCGAAAGCGCGATGTGCGTACTGTCCTTCATGTACAAGCAGGCTTTCCCGAACGAGAAGCCCGAGACGTTCCATGATTGGGTCGCCAATCAGTTCGGTGAGCGTCTGTTTTCGATCTTCTTCAAAACCTACACCGAAAAAGTGTGGGGCATGAGCTGCGACGAGATTTCCGCCGACTGGGCCGCCCAGCGCATCAAGGGACTCGATCTCTGGTCCGCGATGGCCAACGCCCTCCACAACTCCGTGAAGCCTAAAGGCGTGGTGGACGGCACCAGCGCTCACGACGGCGAAGTCATCAAGACGCTGATCGAAAGCTTCCAGTACCCCCGCAAGGGCCCCGGCATGATGTGGGACGCCGCCGCCGCGAAAACGCGCGCTCAGGGCGGCAAGATCCACATGGGAACGGAGCTGACGAGCCTGAGCTACGACGCCAAACAGAACCTTTGGACCATCAAGGCACGCACACCCTCGGGAGACATCGCGACCTTCACGTCGCGGCATGTAATCTCGTCGGCGCCGATCCGCGAGTTGATGCATTCTTTCAGCGAAACGCCTGCATCTTTGGTGTCCGCCGATAATCTTCGCTACCGCGATTTCATCACGGTCGCCGTGGTCGTGAACAAGCCGGATCTCTTCCCTGACAACTGGATCTATATCCACGAGCCGAGCGTGAAGGTCGGCCGCATCCAGAACTTCCGCTCATGGTCGCCCGAAATGGTCCCCGATAAGCGGCTTGCCTGCCTCGGTCTCGAATATTTCTGCTTCGAAGGCGACGGTCTCTGGGCCGCCAGCGACCAAGACCTTCTCGCGCTCGCTCGCAAGGAGCTTGCGATCATCGGACTTGCGACTGAAGACGATTGCATCGACGGTTGCGTCGTCCGCCAGAAGAAAGCCTACCCGGTTTACGACGACGGCTATAAGCGCAACGTCGAGGCCATCCGGTCGGAACTTGCCGAAAAATACCCGACGCTCCACCTCGTCGGCCGCAACGGCATGCACAAGTACAACAATCAGGACCACGCGATGATGACCTCAATGCTGACGGTCAAGAACATCGCCGCGGGCGAGATGCTTTACGACATCTGGAACGTCAATGAGGACGCCGAATATCACGAAGC
>JBEVLH010000134.1:0-3566 GCA_040509255.1 Hyphomicrobium sp.
GAAGCGACGTTCATGGCCAAGCCGCATCACGACTGGACCGGCTCGGGCATGCACGTTCACGTCAGCCTGGTCGATCGACAGGGCAACAACGTTTTCGCCGGCGAGCCCATGGCGCCGCTGTTTTGCCAAGCGATCGGCGGCCTGCGCGCCTCAATGCCGGATTTCATGGCCGTCTGGGCGCAGTCGGCGAACGCCTACCGCCGTTACGTTCCGGAATCCTACGTGCCGATGTCGGCACATTGGGGCTTCAACAATCGAACGGTGGCGCTGCGCGTTCCCTGCTGCTCGGGCCCGGCGACGCGCATCGAGCACCGCGTCTCTGGAGCCGACGCCAACCCGTTCCTGGTCGTCGCCGCGATCCTGGCGGGCATCCGCCACGGCATCGCCAACGGCATCGATCCGGGCCAACACGCCGAAGGCAACGCCGAGACGCTCGACGGCGCAACGCTGCCGACGGCGTGGGTCAACGCCCTCGACAAGTTCAATACGTCCGATGTCGTGCGCGAGGCATTCGGCCCGGCGTTTCAGGACGTGTACTTCCGTTTGAAACAGACGGAACGTATCGGTTTCGAGCGGATCGTCACGTCGCTCGATCATGCGTGGTACGCCCAAGTTGCATAAGGCTTTCGGTCATGACATCGCTTGCGCATTTTGAAGCCGTCGCCGGTTCGATCAAGCTTCCGGGCGAGGCCGTAATCGACGGCAAGCTTGTTCCCAGTCTGTCGGGCAAGACCTTCGCCAACGTTACGCCCCGCAACGGGCGCATCCTCAATCACGTCGCGCAATGCGGGCCCGAGGATGTCGACGCGGCCGTCGTCAGCGCGCGGCGGACTTTCGATAGTGGGACGTGGCGGAAACTTCATTACCGCGAGAAAAAGCGCATTCTCCTGAAGCTTGCGGATCTGATGCAGCGCGACATCGAAACGCTCGCGGTTCTCGAAAGCCTCGACGTCGGCAAGCCGATCTCGAATGCCCTTGGCGGCGACGTTCCGAACGCCATCCGCACGCTGCGCTATTACGCCGAGGCGCTCGACAAGATCTATGGCGAAGTCGCGCCGGAAGCGCCGGACCGCTTCTCGTTCGTGGTCCACGAGCCGCTCGGCGTCATCGGCGCGATCGTGCCGTGGAACTTCCCGCTTCACATGGCAATGTGGAAGGTCGCGCCGGCGCTGGCGATGGGCAATTCCGTCGTTCTGAAGCCGGCGGAGCAATCGCCTTTAACCGCGTTGAAGCTTGGGGAATTGGCGCTCGAGGCGGGACTGCCGGCCGGCGCGCTCAACGTCATTCCGGGTTTCGGCGGGGAAGCCGGCAAAGCTCTCGCGCTGCACAACGACGTCGACATGATCGCGTTTACCGGCTCGGGGCCGGTCGGCAAGCTCCTGATGCAGTATTCAGGACAGAGCAATCTGAAGCGCGTCAGCCTCGAACTCGGCGGAAAGTCTCCGCACATCGTATTTGCCGATTGCCCAGACCTCGACCGCGCCGCGACGGAAGCCGCCTGGGGCGTCTTCTATAATTCAGGGCAGGTATGCACGGCCGGATCTCGTCTGTTGGTGCAGGACGCGATAGCCGATGACTTCACCGATCGGCTCATAAACGTTGCCCGAAAAATCGTTGCCGGCGATCCGCTCGAGCCAGCGACGACGTCGGGCGCCATGGTCAGCGAAGCACAGATGAAGACGGCCTTGCGTTACATCGAAACGGCGAAGCGCGAAGGCGGATCGCTCGCGCTTGGCGGCCATCGCACGATGGAAAGCAGCGGCGGCTTCTATGTCGAGCCGACCGTGTTTTCCGGCGTGTCACCGGAGAATACTCTGGCGCGCGAAGAAGTGTTTGGCCCTGTGCTGGCCGTCACCCGCTTCCAGGAGCCGGACGATGCCATCCGGATCGCCAATGACACGAATTACGGCCTCGCTGCCGGTCTCTGGACCAAGGACATCACGCTCGCACATCGCGCCGCGCGTGAGCTTCGGGCCGGGCTCGTGTGGATCAACGGCTGGGACAGCTGCGACATCACGATGCCGTTCGGCGGCTTCAAGCAGTCCGGTTTCGGCCGCGATCGCTCTTTGCACGCACTACATAAATATGCCGACCTGAAGTCGGTCTCGATCACACTCTGACACCCCCCGGAGATAGTGGCATGAATATCAAGTCCTCGACCCCGTTCCCGACCGCCTCTCTAATTGATGGGCAGTGGGTGACGTCGGAAAAGACGTTTGCTGTGATGGATCCGGCGACCGGCGACAAGATCGCCGACGTTCCCGATCTCACGCCCGACGACGCCAAGCGCGCCATCGACGCGGCGTATGGGGCATTTCCGGCGTGGTCGGCAAAGCCCGCAAAGGAGCGCGCACAAATCCTGCGCCGCTGGTACGATCTCATCATCTCCGAGACCGAAGCGCTGGCGCAGTTGATGACTGCCGAACAGGGCAAGCCGCTGACGGAATCGCGCGGCGAGGTCGCTTATGGCGCATCCTTCATCGAGTGGTTCGCGGAAGAAGGAAAGCGCGCTTACGGGCATACGATTCCGACGACCGTCGCCTCGCGCCGCTATCTCACGATCAAGCAGCCGATCGGCGTGTGCGCGGCGATCACGCCGTGGAATTTTCCGATCGCGATGATCACGCGCAAGGTCGGTTGCGCGCTGGCGGCCGGATGCACCATCGTGGTCAAGCCGTCGGAAGAGACGCCGCTGTGCGCGCTCGCGCTTGCCAAGCTCGCCATCGACGCGGGTGTGCCGGCCGGTGTGTTCAACGTCATCACGACGCTCGACGGCCCTGGCGTCGGCAAGGTGCTGACCGCCGATGATCGCGTGCGCAAACTGACATTCACGGGCTCGACCGAAGTCGGCCGTATCCTCTATCGCCAGTGCGCCGATACCATCAAGAAGCTGACGCTCGAGCTCGGCGGCAATGCGCCTTTAATTATCTTCGACGACGCCGACCTGACGCAGGCCGTCGCCGGGACGATGGCGTCGAAGTTCCGCAACGCCGGACAGACGTGCGTATGCGCCAACCGCATTCTGGTGCAGGCAGGAATTTTCGACGCATTCGTCGCCGCGTTGAAAGACGCAGCGGGCAAGCTCGTCGTCGCTCCGGGTCGCGATGCCAAATCGACGGTCGGGCCGCTGATCAATGCGGATGCTATTGAAAAGGTAAAGACGCTTTTGTCCGATGCCGTTTCGCACGGCGCCAAGATCGAGATGGGCGGCAAACCCGACGATCACGGCGCACTGTTTTTCTCGCCGACCGTGCTGACTGGTGTCACGACCGAGATGACGATCGCGAACGAGGAAATCTTCGGGCCGGTGGCATCGCTGATCCGGTTCGAAGCGGAAGCCGACGCCATCCGGATCGCGAACAGCACTCCGTTCGGCCTCGCCGCCTACCTCTTCAGCCAGAACGTCTCCCGGGCTTGGCGGGTGGCGGAGGCACTTGAAGCGGGCATGGTTGGCGTCAACGAAGGCGTGTTCTCGAACGAGGTCGCGCCGTTCGGCGGCGTCAAGCAATCGGGCCTGGGGCGCGAAGGCGCTGATGAAGGCCTGAACGAATACCTCGAGACGAAAA
>JBEVLH010000135.1:0-4903 GCA_040509255.1 Hyphomicrobium sp.
GCCTCCGCCCAAGTCTTGCCGCCATCGGCCGAAACGTCGACCTTCGCGATCTTTCCTCTGCCGCTCCAGGCGAGCCCGCGAATTTCGTAAACGTTCGGTCCATGCAATCGTTGGCCCGGCGACGGCGAGGTGATGAGCGACTTGGCCTCCATCACGAAGGTGAACATCCGTGCTTTGCCGGAGGGTAAGAGCTCGGTGTATTTAGCCGTTTCGTTGCGTGTCATCGCCGGCTGGTCGGTGACGTGGAGCCGCCTCAGCCATTTGACGTTGGTGATGCCTTCCCAACCCGGAACGATCAGTCGGATTGGGTAGCCGCACTCTGGGCGAAGGCGCTCACCATTCTGATAGAGGCCGATCATCGCGTCATCCGCGAGTTTCGAAACCGGCAAGCTCACATTCAAAAGCCCGGCGTCCGCGCCCTCGGCGATGATCCACGATGCTTTCGGATCGACCCCCGCTTCATCGAGCAAGACCGATAGCGGCACTCCGGTCCATTCCGAGCAGGATACCAGACCGTGGAAGGCGCCGACAGGCCGCTGGATTGGTTCTTCGTGCCAGCCCGCGTTACTGTTGCCGCCGCACTCGATGAACAGGAAGCGCGACTGCATCGGATATCGGAGCAGGCTTTCGACCGTATATTCCAGAAGGCGTTGCACGAGGCCATGGATGACGAGCCGGTGCAGCTTCGGATTGATGTCCGGGACGCCATCATGATGACGCTCGAAGTGCAGGCCGCTCGGCGTGATGATGCCTTCGAGGTCTTCGAGTGGCGTCCACGAAATGCCATCACCCGCGGGCGTTCGGTTGCCACCGATGTTGCGAACGACGGATCTCTCGTATTTCGATGGTGTTCCGTAGGCCGTGAACGGGCCGCCGGTTTGATGCAGCCACGGCGGATCGGCAGGATCATCTGGCCTTGAGCTAGGAGCCTCGCCAGCTGAAGGCGGTGTTGCGGCCACTTGTGCGGTCGCCAACACGAGGCCGCCCTTAAGAAAAAGGCGGCGGTGCAAAAGACCGCCGCCCGCAACAGGCTTTAAATCATCGCTCGAAAGCTTGACGGCCACCCGGCCGTTCCGTCGTCAGGACTGCCCGGCCGAGCTACCCTTGAACACATTACCCTTGGAGTCCTCGGCTTCGACGCTCATGACGTCGGAGGGATTGCCGTTATAGGTGAAGCGCAGGTTCGGGTTTTCGCTGATCGAAATGCCGCCGGTCATCGTGAAGACGACCTTGTCTCCGCTCTTCACCTGAATCTTGTCGACGAAATGCGCTGGGATATAGAGACCCGTGAGCTGGTCCATCTGCATGCCCGAGCTGTTCGGATGCTTGATCATGACCTGTGCTTCTTCGAGCGCGGAATTGTCCGGGTCCTTGAAGGCAGCCATCACCTTCATCTTGCCCATCGTCTTTGCGGCTTCCTCGGGATCCTTGCCCGCCGGCGCCGAGCAGCCGCCGGAGGCTTTGACGAACTTCGTCGTCATAAAGATCTTTCCGTCGCTCGTTTCGGCGATGGCGCGCACCAGAGAATACTGATCGATACGAACGCGCGTTGCGAGAACACGATCACTCGTGCCGGCGGCATCCCCGTAGGTGAAAGTCGCCACGACGGGCGAGGGGTTCTTGTCAATGACGAGCGTCAGCGATTTCACCGTCTTGGCGAACTCGGCTGGAAGGCGGACGGTGATCGGAACGGTAGATGCGTCCTCAGCCCGATAAGGCGCATCGAGCGTGATCTTTGTCGCCCCGTCAGCCACGGCGCGATCGCCGTAAAGATCTGTCCGGATGCTGTCCCAGATGACCTGATCGTCATCGGCTTTAGCGCCGGTGTGTATGGCTGCACCAAGTCCGAAGGCCAGCAGTACAGCCAGTGCAGTCCGGGAAAATCCGTCCATCGTTTCCTCGCTCGCCGCCTGTTGGGCAGTCTTGTTCGCCCGGAGGTAAAAGTGCGGAATGAAATACTACATCAATATGGGGTCGGGGTCATGCCTTTCGCAAGGCTCGTCGTACGGCGGCTCCGACATCAACTCAAAAGGAGATTTATTTTGAGCCTCAACGGCTTGTCAGGCAACAGCCGTCCGGGCCAGCCACGCGCGCCAACCCCCAAAACCGGTAATATCCTCCGCCCCTTCGGTGGCGTGGCCCTCGCAAAGGAAGCCTTTCACTCGCCGCCCGTCCTCCAGCACCAGCGTTCCAATGCCGAGCGGAGCGGGAATGAGTGCCACGAACGAGCCGAACGCGGCATCGTCCATTTCCCAGATCTCGACCTCGATGGCTCCTGGCCCCGTTCCCTCGTAAACCAGCCCTGGCTTTGGCGGCGATGTTCCGGGCAGAGCATAGAGGCGGTAGCCGGCCGCCGTCCGCGACGTTTCTCGGAACAAGGCATCGCGCTCAATAAGTTGGCTATTGAGGGGTTGCCCTGACAGGTGCGCGCCGACCACGGCGACCTCCACCGTCTTCTTCCTTGCGGGCCGGACTGCCACCCGCATCGTGTCTGCAAGGGCCGTCTCCGTCGCGCCGAGCTTAGCGTCGAGAAGCGCGCGGTGCACCGCATCGCCGATCGTCGCAAGTTTCCCATCCGAAAACGCCCGGCCGATAAGTGTCACGCCGAACGGAATGCCGTCTTCGCGAAATCCTGCGGGCACGGCGAGCGCGGCCAAATCGAGTAGGTTGACGAAGTTCGTATAGGCGCCAAGGTTCGAATTGAGGCGGATTGGGTCGGAGAGCATGTCGCTGATTGTGTACGTCGTGCCCGCCGTCGGCAGCACCATGACGTCCATGCGCTTCCATTCCGCGTCGGCCGCGTGGCGGAACTCTGCGAGCCTGTAGAAGCTCTCGAATGTCTCAAGCGCCGACTTCGCCCTGCCACCGCGAACGACGTCGGCCACGACTGGATTAAGGTCATGCTCCGCGAGGTCGTCGATTGCGAACAGGCGCTCAGCCACCCACGGACCATTATAGAGCATTGCCGCGGTATCGCGGAACGGCGCGTAGTTGAAGGGCGTGATCTCGACACCGAGCCCAGCGAGCCGATCGATGGTGTGGTGATAGAGCCGCCGATATTCGCCGTCCTCGAAGAAAGACAGCGGCGAATTCGGGATGCCGACCTTCAGAGGCCGGCCGACGCCTTCAACGAAAAACGGCGGCGCGTCTGCGCGCGCGAAACAATCTTCCTTATCAAAGGAAATTGCGCTCTCGGCAACTTTTGCGGCATCGGCGACGGTCAAGGCGAAGATCGAAACGACGTCCTGGCTTTTGCATGCCGGAACGACGCCGCGCGTCGAGATGATGCCTTTGGTCGGTTTCAGACCGACGATGTTGTTGAAGGCGGCGGGCACCCGGCCCGAGCCTGCCGTATCGGTCCCGAGTGAAAAAGAGACAAGACCCGCTGCGACAACGACCGCCGACCCCGAACTCGAACCACCCGAAATATAGGCAGGGTCAAAGACGCTCGCCGGAATGCCGTAGGGCGACCGCGTGCCGTTGAGACCTGTAGCGAACTGATCGAGATTTGTCTTCCCGATCAGGATGGCGCCCGCCGCTTCGAGCCGTTCGACCACCGTCGCCGATCGCTCGGGCGTGTAGGCGAACGCCGGACAAGCGCAAGTCGTGGGCATGCCGGCGACATCGATGTTGTCCTTGACGGCAAACGGAATGCCGTAGAGCGGACCATGTGGAGCCCTGCGCGCACGCTCCTTCGCCCTGTCCTTGTTGACGAGTGCGATCCAGTCAGGCTGAACGCCTTTGGCATGAATGCGCGCGAAGACCTCATCGATCACCGCTTCCGGCGTGATCTTGTTCTCTTGATAAAGCGCGGTGAGGGTGCCGATATCGAGCGATAGAGTCACGCCGTCGCCTCCACGTGCGGTTCCATCAGTATGACGAGCGTTTGCCCGAGCGCCACTGGGCGCCCTTCCGCGCATCGGATTTCGCGGACGACGCCGCTTGCAGGTGCCGGAACCGCCATCTCCATTTTCATCGATTCAACGATGATGAGTGTGTCCCCCTCCGCAACTGCGGTCCCGGGTTCGACCAGTATCTTCCAGACGCTTCCGGGTACCGGGCTTTCGACCGCAGTTGCGCCGGGTGGCAGGATAGCGTCCACATCCTCATCGTCGCCCGCTTCCGCAGAACTCGCGTTGCCTTGCTGATCCCCTTGCTGCCAGCGCGCCCGCTCGGCCTCGAACGCCGCTTGCTGGCGTGACTTGAACGCCGCGATCGTTTCGGCATTCTCGGCGACGAAAGCCTGATAGTCCTTGAGGCGAAATGTCGTCGGTTCGATTTTGACGGTCGCCCGACCCTCAAGGAACCCGTCCCGGAAGGCCAAAAGCTCATCGCTCGACACCGGATAAAAGCGGATTTGGTCGAAGAAGCGCAACAGCCACGGCGCATCCGCTTCGAAAACGTCGGTCGTCCGATAGGTATTCCAGACTTGGCACGTCCGTCCGAAAAGCTGGTATCCGCCCGGCCCCTCCATGCCGTAGACGCACATGTAAGCGCCTCCGATGCCGACGACGTTGTCCGGCGTCCAGGTCCGGGCAGGATTGTATTTCGTCGTCACCAGCCGATGGCGCGGATCGACCGGTGTCGCGACCGGCGCGCCGAGGTAAACGTCGCCAAGACCGAGCACGACATAGGTGGCATCGAACACGATGCGCTTCACGTCCTCGATCGACTCAAGCCCGTTGATGCGTCGGATGAACTCGATGTTCGATGGACACCAAGGCGCGTCGGGCCGCACGCCCTGCATGTACTTGTCGATGGTCTTCTGCACGGCTGCGTCGTTCCACGACAGCGGCAAGTGGACGATCCGCGACGGAACCTCGATATCGCTCAAATCTCCGAGGGTATCTTCGATCGCCGACAGCTCTGCTAATAGATCCTCGAGGGGAAGCACCGTGCCATC
>JBEVLH010000136.1:0-3003 GCA_040509255.1 Hyphomicrobium sp.
TTTCGAAGGTCGTCTCCGAAATGCCGCGAATCTGAAGATTGCCGCGATTGGTGAGATCGATCTCGCCCGACCCGAATCCCGCCGCCACTTCTGCGATCGTACTCAGTGCCGAGAGCGAAAACGCTCCGGCCCGCGGCCGGATCCGCACGAGCAGTCCATCGCCCGACCGCATTGGCCGAAGCGCGCCCGGGCACCAGCCCTTTATCAGGTGAGCGGCAGACGTCATTCGGCCGCCTCGCGAGATGACGGCGTGTTGTCACCGGCGGCTTCGAGATCGTTTCGGCGTGGCTGCCAGAGGCCGCGCGCGATCGCCTCCTCGAACCGCCGACGCATGGCGTCGATGGCAGCCGGATTTTCCCGCGCCAGAAACGCCGCGACGACCGGATCGCCGAGATAGGCTTCATAAAGCCGCTCGAACCCGCCGTTATCGACGGCGCGCGCCGTCGCTGCGAAGGCGAACGCCGCGTCGACGCTTTGCGCCATCTCCGCGCCGCCGCGAAATCCATGCCGCATCTGACCTTCGATCCAGCGCATGTTCGCGGCCCGACCGTGGATGACGCGAGCGCATTCCTCCTGCAGCGTCCGGACCTTTGGCGTTTCGGGCGACGCCGTGTCGCCGTGATAAAGCGCGACCCTATCGTTCCCGAGAGAAGCCGCCGCGGCCGCAAACCCTCCCTCGTGTGCTGCGAAATCGCCGCCGGTCAGAAGATCGATTTCGCTATGATCCTGCACATGCACGAAAGCATCCGCCGACTTCACGCGGTCTTTGAACGCCGCGCCATCCGCAACCGAACCCTCGCCATGATAGGCCGCCTGCGAGCTCTCGATGTACGCGTGTCCGAGTTCGTCGACATGGCGCCAGTCGCCGCGATCGATGTGTTGCATCACGCCGGTGCCAAAGCTTCCGCCGGCCGGCCCGAAGATCCGGTCGAGCCGCCCTTCCGACTGCGCCGCCGCGCGCAAAGGATTGTCGGCGATGTCCCCCGCCAGCTTCGATACGAGCCCCACTGCGCTGTCGAAGAGCGACAGCTGGGCGCCAAACATGTCGCGGAACAGTCCTGAAATACGCAGCGTGACGTCGACGCGCGGACGACCTAGCTCGGCCAGCGCTTCAGTCTCTATTCCGGTGACCCGGTAGGACCGCTGATCCCAGACTGGCCGGACTCCAAGAAGCGCGAGCGCCGTCGCCAACTCCTCGCCGCCTGTTCGCAGCGTTGCGCTGCCCCAGAGATCGAGAACGATTGCACGCGGCCAATCACCGTGATCGGAGAGATAGCGATCGAGTATCGCTTTCGCCGCGCGCTTCCCGTTCGCCCACGCAGTCTGTGTCGGAACGCTGCGCGGATCGACCGAGAACAGATTGCGGCCGGTCGGCAAAACATCGCAGCGCCCGCGGCTCGGCGCGCCTGCCGGGCCGGGTTCGATGAAGCGGCCTTCGAGCCCGCGCACGATGGCATCGAGCTCGATATCGTCGAGCACGTGAAGCCCGTCGCGAATGGCCAGCTCTTTGACGTCGCACAGAAAGGCGTCGATGCGTGTCAGGGCTTCGCTCGGACTAATGCCCGCTGCGAGTCCGCATCGCTCCGCGATCCCTGCGCGCACTGCCGCATCGACGATCTGCTCGGACAGAACTTTGCGCCGGCGCGGATCGAGACCTTCCGCCGATGAAAACTCGTCGACGAGGCGCTCGACCTCGCTCAGCGGTCCGGACAAGCCGGCCTCAATCATCGGCGGCGGCCGATGACCGAGCGTAACCGCAGCCAATCGGCGTTTCGCTTGTGCGGCTTCGCCCGGATCATTGACGATGAAAGGGTAAAGCATCGGCATCGCGCCAAGCAACGCTCGCGGTGCGCACGCGTCGCTACCGGCGATGGCTTTGCCCGGAAGCCATTCCAGGGTGCCGTGGGCACCGAGATGTACGAGTGCATCGATCTTCGCAACCGTCCTCAGCCAGAGATAGAACGCGACGTAGCTATGGCGCGGCGGCGTCGATGGATCATGATATTGCGCCTTGCGATCGAGCGCTTGCCCGCGCTCCGGCTGCAGCCCAATAAGGATATTGCCAGCGAACGACACGCGAAAACGGAACGCGCCATCGATGGCCGCATCATCGGCTTCGGGCGAGCCCCACGCGGCAACCACGGTCTCGCGAAACGCTTGTGGCAGCGCATCGAATGCCGATCGATACGACGCGAGGGGCCATGCCAGCGCCCGGCCCTGATCGAGTCGCTCCACGACAGCGCGCGCTCCCGTGGGACTGTCGGCGATCGCGTATCCCTCACGCTCAAAGCGCGAAACGATGCGGCACACGCTTTCCAGGCCATCGAGCCCAACGGCGTGCGCGATCTGATCGGGCCGCCCCGGATAGGTCGAAAGCAGCAGGGCCACGCGGACATCACTTTTCGGCGTCGTCCGCAACTTCGCCCACCCCGCGGCAAGATCGGCGACGTGCGCGACGGCGGGCGCGGAAGGAACATGTTGCAGCAGCGACACGCCGAGGTCCTGCCCGAGTTCATCCTCTTCCTTGAACGATATGACGCCCGCGAACAGCCGTCCGTCGAGTTCCGGCATCACGACGTGCATCGCGAGATCCGCCGCGCCAAGCCCACGCTGCGATGTCTCCCACTGAGAAACATTCGAGTTGGCAAGCGCCACCTGCAGAACCGGACAGTCGGCGACGTCAAACGGCGAACCGTCGGCGCCATCCCGAGCCGCAAAGGCGGTTGCATTGATGATGACGTCGGGCCGCTCGCGACTAAGGACATCCTTCATCCACGCCGCCGCGTCCGCCGCCTTGAGGCTCGGCACGTACAATGCCAACGTCGCCAAACCGCGCTCTTCGAGAGCATCCGTCAACGCATCGACCGGCGCCACGTCGCCGGCCAGCAAATGCGAACGATAGAAGACAACTGCCGCCTTGCCGCGCACGCCAACGATTGCACTCTCGCGGTAAACCCCGAAATTCGGAATTGGCCGCGCGGAAGGAATTTCACCCATGGCCCC
>JBEVLH010000137.1:0-6231 GCA_040509255.1 Hyphomicrobium sp.
TCGTTGCGGCCTTGGCCAATGCCGCCATGGCGCGATATCGCAGGGCCATACCAACGACGAAAAGGCTGATGCCGTAATTGGCAGCGTCACCCAGAAAATCCAGCGAATCCGCCTGAAGCGAGGCCGAACCCGATAGCAGGCCCGCGCCGATCTCAATCGCGAACATTGCGGCATTGATGGCGAGGACAATGTAGAGGGCACGCTTGTAGGCGTGGTTCCCCCGGTGTTCATCCGCCTGACAATGGTTGCAGCACGATGCGCTCATATCGTCTCCTCGTCGGGAGGATAGCGAGAAGTCCCGGCAACGGGAAGATGCGAAAGGTCAGGCGTCGTGGGCCTTGCGGACTTCGAAGATTTCCATGATGCGGCAGCCGCGATGTGGACCATCGACCACGAAGGTCCATTTGCCTTCAGTAAAGGTGTCGCACATCTTGACGCCCTTCACGAGGATCCAGTGGCCTTCCTTACCCTTGTGGATTGCGAGAATATAGTACGCCCAGGCGCTGCGGGGTTTCTGCATCCAGGTCCAGAGCGTCGGACGCTCTTTCCGGGCGCGGTGCATGTGACTTTCCTTGAGTTCCATGCGGTAGCCGAAGTGGCCCAGTGCAGCCTCTACCTCGTCGGCGTAGGTCCCGCGCACGACGGGCTTGCGATGCGGCGGCAACTCGCGGCCTTCGCGGATGATGTCTTCGATCTTCGATATGCCATAGCCGGTGATGGCGGACAGGACATAGGGTCCACAGAAGGCGACGCGACCGGTGTCATTTTTTGCGGACTCCAGGCTCGACGATGACATGCCATTGGAAAAGCGGTCGGCCATAAGCAAATTGCCCTATACAAACAGCGTTGGGATGCTCGGCCGATACGGTTAAGCAAACGTTAACGAGGCAGGAGGCAGCCGGCCGATGGCAGAACGCGTCAACGTCTCATTCTTCCAGGAATTGATGGCCACGGTGGCGGAACAGGGGCGGGCGCTGCTACCCAAGGCCCTGTTTCGCGACGGCGGCGGGGAGTCGATCGAAGTGTTGTCGCGAGCGCTCATGTCCGGGCGCGGTGAAGCCTCGGGGGTGGCGATCGCCCGCCAGCTGCTCAATCAGTTCAAAAAAGCGAGCGACGACGAGCGGCTCCAGTTCTATCGCTTTCTCGCCGAGGATCTGCGGCCCGATGCCGCCGAGGTCGCGGACGCAGCCCGCGAATACCTCGATCATCCGTCGGACAAGACCCTATCGAAGCTCCAGAAGGCCTCCTACAGCCCAAGGCTGGAGTTCTTTCGCCGGCTCAATCTCGCAGCCGGCGCCACCGCCGAGATCGTGGCGTTGCGCGCCGACCTCGTTCGGCACATCAAATCGGACGAAGGACTGGCGGCGGTCGACAGGGATCTCGAACGCCTTCTCGGGTCGTGGTTCAATCGCGGCTTCCTCGTTCTGCGGCGGATCGATTGGCAGACGCCGGCGGCGATCCTCGAAAAAATCATCCAATACGAGGCCGTGCATGAAATCCGGGGATGGGATGACCTGCGTCGTCGCCTCGATCCCAAGGACCGCCGCTGTTTTGCGTTCTTTCATCCGGCCCTCGTCGACGAACCTCTAATTTTCGTCGAGGTGGCGCTGACACGGGAGATGCCCGACGCGATCTCGACGGTGCTCGACGGGCGGCGATCCGAAGACGATGCTCCACCGACGACGGCGGTGTTCTATTCGATCTCGAACTGCCAGGAGGGATTGAAGGGCGTTTCGTTCGGCAACTTCCTTTTGAAGCAAGTCGTTGAGGACCTGGCGCGGGATGTGCGTTCGCTGAAGACATTCGTGACGCTATCGCCGGCCCCGAGCTTCGCGCGCTGGGTCGACCGGGCGCTCGCAAGCGGAAGCGAGGTTCCGATCAGTGCGGAGGATCGCAAGGCGCTGACGCGGCTGCGTGACCCGCGATGGGTCGAAGATGCGGCGAAGGACGCGCCTGGCACCGATGAATTGCAATCCGCGCTGATGGGGCTCGCGGCCTATTACTACCTGGCGGCACGCTCGAGCGACGAGCGCCCGGTCGATCAGGTGGCGCGGTTCCATCTCGGCAATGGGGCGCGGCTCGAGAGATTGAACTGGCTGGCCGATACTTCTGAGAAGGGATTGCGTGAGGCGCACGGCCTCATGGTCAACTATCGCTACGACCTCGGCGAGATCGAGCGCAATCATGAAGCTTATGCGGACGAAGGTACGGTGGCGGCGTCGCGCGCCGTGCGCAGCCTTTTCAAGGCACCGCCGAAGACCAAGGGGCTTGCTGCGATGCCAGAACTGTTGGCGTTGCCCGGTGTCACGAAGTCGAAACGCGAACGGGGCGAGGACTCGCAACATTAGGCGCCCGCCGGCGGCCTAATGGGGCCTTGTAAAGCCCTATTCGCCATGCAGTATGAGCCGCCGACGTTGCGGGACGCGCGGACTGCGGCGTGTTCATCATTTCAAAGGGCCGCCATGCGCTACGATCAGAATGACCGTGAAAGCAGCAACGTCGAGGATCGTCGCGGTCAAGATGGCGGTGGCGGCGGTTTTCAATTCCCCGGCGGCAATGGAATTCAGATTCCGATCGGCCGCGGCGGGTTCAGCATCACGACGTTGCTGATCATCGGCGCTGTCATGCTGTTTTTCGGCATCAATCCGCTCGACGTTCTGTTGGGAACGAACGGCCAGATCCAGATGCCGCAATTGCCGCAAACCGAGCGACCCGACCGTTCGCCTTCGGGGAACATTCCCGGTCTTCCGGGCTCGCAGACAAAAACGGCGGGCGATGACGATTCCGAAAAGGCATTCATTGGCAAAGTGCTCGCCGACACCGAAGACGTCTGGACCTCGGTATTCAAAAGCTTCGGGCGGCAATATCCGGATCCGAAACTCGTGGTCTATTCGGGCGCGACGCGGACGCAGTGCGGCGTCGGGCAGACGGCGATGGGGCCGTTCTACTGCCCGCTCGATCAGAAGGTGTACATCGATCTCGGCTTCTATGACGAGTTGAAGCGTCGCTTCAACGTCGCCGGAGATTTCGCGCAGGCGTACGTCATCGCGCACGAGGTTGGACATCACGTGCAGAAGCAGCTCGGAATTCTCGACAAGGTCGAGGAGCTAAAACAGAACGCAGGCGATGAGGCGACAGCCAATCAGATTCAGGTGCGGACGGAGTTGCAGGCCGACTGCCTCGCCGGCGTGTGGGCGAACCTCAACGATCAGATGAAAAAGCGTTTGCAGCCCGGTGACGTCGAGGAGGCACTCAACGCGGCCTCACAGATCGGCGACGACATGATCCAGAAGAAAATGACCGGCCGGGTGGTGCCTGATGCGTTCACGCACGGGACGGCAGCTCAGCGGGTCCATTGGTTCAAGGCTGGGCTCGATTCAGGCCGCATGGATGCGTGCGATACCTTCAACACCGCGAGCCCCTGAGGCATCGATGCGGGCGGGGTTTTGATCCCGTCCGCTGGATTTCGATTGAACTAGAGTTCTTCGCCCTTGAAGTCGCTGACCTTGCAGCTGACCGACTGCGCGGCAAGTTCCTTGCAGATTTTGCGGGCTTCCGCCTTGGATTTGATAGGGCCGGCGATCAAACCGAAGTTCGGGCTGGTCGCCGTGCCGATATCGGCATACCGCGCCTTCAATTGGCCGAGCTGATCGGCATGGATTTGCGACAGCGCGCCCCAGGTCACGCGCAACCCATCAACCGACGGATCGGTCGCGAGCTGGATGCCGATGATATGAGGCGCCGGCTTAACGACGGCGGGCCCGAAACTGATAGGCTGATCGGTCTTTGTCTTCACGCTGCCCGTTTCGATCGGAGCGCCAACCCGCGGCGCGTTGATGACCTTTGCAGGTGCCGGTCCGGCATCGGCCGGATCGGCCGGGCCCGCATCGGTGCCGGACTGAGACGCGTCTTGTGCCACCTGAGCGGCGGCAGTCGCGGATGCGCTGGCAGGAGCTTGCGCAAGCCGGACCTTGTCGTCGAGCTCCGTCAACTGCGTGCTGAGCGTCTGGGTCTGGGTGGCTTGCGCGGCAACCTCTGACTTCACGCTCGACACATCGAGCTCAAGCCTAGTCAAAGACGACTTGAGACTGTCGACGTCGGCGGACATTTTCAAAACCGACGACTCGCTCAGGTGCGCACGGCCGCCGGATAGGTCAGGAAGGAATTGAGGCGCGAAAAATGCGACACCGAGGTATCCCAATCCGACCGCGCCGATCGCGGCCCAGATGACCGAATTAGGCTGCGGGCTAGCTTTCCTGCGTGCGGTCTTTTCGATTGCAGGCTTGGTCATGGGGTCTGTCGTCCTACTGCCTTGCGGGCGCTCCGAAGGGCGGATCATCCCGAATCATTTCCTCTATGTGGATGAGGTTGGGTCGGTCGCGTCTTCGCCGCAATGGCACGGATGGCGCATCACGTGCGAAGCTGTGGACGAAGGCCCAGATGCTGCAAAGAGTGCTATCCGCTGGTAACTGCTCGGCAAACCATGGGCTCGGCGCGTTACGTGCCGTTCGCGCCCGACAGCTAGCCGTCCCCTGCGGATGTGGCTCTTGCGGGCGACAGAGCGCAGGCGCTATGGCAGGTTCCGGCCGTCGGGACGGGCGCTGTTTGCGTGTTTGCTGCGGCCGCGTCGTAAATGCAACGCAAGGGTATTCATGAGCGTCCGGCCAACTCTCTTCGTGGTCCTTGCCGCCGGCAAAGGCACGCGGATGAAGTCTTCACTTCCGAAGGTGCTCCATCGGATCGCCGGGCAGTCAATGCTCGCCCATGTCCTCAAGACGGCCTCGCGGGCCGGGGGCGAGATCGCGGTGGTGGTGGGTCCGGGGGCTGATGCCGTCTCTGCGGAGACGTTGCGGGTCGTGCCCGAGGCGCGGATTTTCGAACAGTCGGCCCAGCGCGGTACGGGCGATGCGGTTCTTGCAGCCCGCAGCTTGCTGGAAGAGAAGGCCGGGAGCGACGTCATCGTTCTTTTCGGAGACACGCCGCTGGTGCGGGGCGAGGTCTTGTCCGAGCTTCGAGGGGCGCTCGACAATGGTGCCGGAATTGCCGTCCTCGGATTTCGGGCCAAGGATCCTACCGGGTACGGCCGATTGATCCTCGACGGTCAAGGCACGCTGACCGCGATCCGCGAGGAGAAGGATGCAAATGACGTCGAGAAGGCGGTCGATCTCTGCAACTCGGGGGTTATGGCCTTCCGCGTCGACAACGTCGCCCTACTGCTTTCTCGCATCGGCTGCGACAACGCCAAGGGCGAATATTATCTGACCGATGTCGTGGAGGTTGGACGCCAGCAGGGGACCAGAGCGCGTGTTGTTGTCTGTGATGAAGCCGAGGTCCTCGGCATCAACACTCAAGAGCAATTGGCGACCGCGGAAACGGTCTGGCAAGCGCGCGCGCGATCGAAATTCATGCAATCCGGCGTGACTATGATCGCGCCGGAGACGGTATGGTTGAGCTTCGACACTGAAATCGCAGCGGGTGTCTCGATCGAACCGAACGTGATTATTGGACCGGGCGTGACGATCGAGGAAGGTGCTCAAATTCTAGGTTTTTCGCATCTTGAAGGCGCTACCGTCGGCAAAGGCGCGAGAGTTGGTCCGTTCGCGCGGCTTCGACCGGGCGCGCGGTTGGGTCCTGAGGTCCACATTGGCAATTTCGTCGAGGTCAAGAATGTGACCCTTGGCGACGGAGCGAAGGCCAATCACCTATCCTATCTCGGCGACGGCAGCGTCGGGGCGAATGCGAACATCGGCGCTGGCACCATTTTTTGCAATTACGACGGCTTCAATAAGCAGAGGACGGAAGTCGCAGAAGGCGCCTTCATCGGATCGAACTCTTCGCTGGTCGCGCCTGTCAAAATCGGGAAGGGCGCCTACATCGGGTCGGGCAGCGTTATTACGAAGGACGTCAGTCCGGGCGCTCTCGCGCTCGAACGCAATTCCCAGGAGGAGCGGCCCGGCTGGGCCGAGAAGTTCCGGATCATGATGTCCAGGCGGAAGGCGGGGCGATGACCTTAGTTGTTAACTAAACAGTCCGATTGCGGGCCGTTCGCGTGAGTTGCTTTGAAATATTCTGTGATTTGAGAAGATCCTTAACCGGCTTCATCGTCGGATAGGGGGAAGCTGCATCTGGGGGACCGGTCCATGTGTGGGATCGTCGGAATTCTTGGAAAATCATCGGTTTCGACCAATCTGGTCGATGCCCTTCGGCGGCTGGAATACCGCGGATATGATT
>JBEVLH010000138.1:0-8172 GCA_040509255.1 Hyphomicrobium sp.
CAACCAGCATGGTCGGGAGATCGGAGATGAAGCCGACCGTGTCGGATAAAATGATACGGCGTGCGCTCGGCAGCTTCACTTCGCGCATCGTCGGATCGAGCGTTGCGAACACCTGATCCATCGCGACCACGCCGGCGCCGGTGATCTTATTGAAGAGCGTCGACTTGCCGGCGTTGGTATAGCCGACGATGGCGACGATCGGATACGGCACCTTGCGGCGGCCTTTGCGATGGAGGTCACGGGTTTTCTTGACGTCCGCGAGGTCGCGTTTGATGGCGTCGATGCGATCCTGAAGCATGCGCCGGTCGAGTTCGATCTGGGCTTCGCCGGGACCGCCGAGAAAGCCGCCGCCACCGCGTTGGCGTTCCAGATGCGTCCACGCCCGAACGAGGCGGCCCTTCTGGTAGGTCAGATGCGCCAGCTCGACCTGAAGCACGCCTTCGCGCGTTCGCGCGCGGGCGCCGAAAATTTCAAGGATCAATCCCGTTCGGTCGACGACCTTGGTGTTCCAGGCTTTCTCGAGATTACGCTGCTGGACCGGCGTGACGATGTGGTCGACGACGACGAGACCGATTTCGAGGTCGGTTACGATCTTCGCCAGCTCTTCGACCTTGCCGGCTCCGAGGAGTGTCGACGGGCGCGGTTCGGAGAGCGGAACGATGACAGCATCGATGACGTCGAGGTCGATGGCGTTGGCGAGGCCGACGGCTTCGGCGAGCCGGTTTTCAGGCGTATGGATTTGTGGAAACGGCTTGGTCTTTTCGCCGACGCGAACCTGCCGCTTCCACACCGGCACGACAACGAGCGTCCGCGTCCTGGGTGCCCGGGTTTCTTCCGATGCTCGCCGGCGCTTCCGCTTTCCCTCGTTGTGCGGTTCGTCCTCGCCGTCTTCAGGGCGCGCGATCAAGCGGCGCCGCTTTCATCCTGATCGTTGAGGTTGACCGGACCGCCAGGCATGATGGTGGAAATGGCGTGCTTGTAAACCAGCTGGGAATGGCCATCGCGGCGGAGCAGGACGCAGAAATTATCAAACCAACTAACGATGCCCTGCAACTTCACGCCGTTGATGAGAAAGATCGTCAGGGGCGTCTTATTCTTTCGAACATAATTTAAAAACGTGTCCTGCAGATTCTGAGGTTTTTCGGCCGCCATTTTTCGTTGTCCGTTTTTTTATCCCGACGTCCTTGTGAGAGGCGTCTTGTCTGAAACGTGAGGCACCGTCGCGGTTGAAAAGCAACGAAGCGCCCCAGCAGTTTCGATTTTCACCGGGGGTGCGATGACGATCGAAGCGTCTGGCACTCTACATCCAACGGTGCTTCGCACAATGCGGCAAGGTTCGCACTACCCCGCTGAAAATTCGGCAAGGTGATGAAATCTCATGCGAAGCTGACTGGCCAGTGGCCCCGGTCGGCCGCTGCCAATGGGGGTGCCGTCGATCTTCACGACGGGCATGACGATGTTGGTCGCGGACGTCACGAACGCCTCGGATGCTGCCAGCGCCTCCGCCCGGCTGAACTGCCGTTCCTCGATCGTCACGCCCTCCGCTTTTGCGACATCCAAGACGGTGGCCCGGGTGACCCCGGGCAGAATGTGATGATCGAGCGGGTGGGTCACGAGCGTCCCGCCGGCGGTCACAATCCAGGCATTGCTCGACGCGCCCTCGGTCACGTTGCCCGCGGCATCGACGAACCAGGCCTCCCGCGCGCCTTCCCTGCGGGCGGCGTCCTTGGCGAGAACGGCGGGCAGCAGCATGACAGTTTTGATGTCGCAGCGAGCCCAGCGGTTGTCTGGAATGGTTTTAACCGCGATGCCGACCTCCGCGAGTTCGGCCGACCAGCCCCGGCGTTGAGACCGGGCTAGAACAATCAGTGTTGGGAGCGTTTCCGGGCTTGGAAGGGCAAAATCTCTCGGACCCGCCCCGCGGGTGACCTGCATGTAGACAATGCCATCGCGCACTCTGTTGCGGTGAATGACCTGATCGATCACCTGCAGCAAAGCTGCGCTGGACATCGGGGCGGGGATCGACAGTTCCCGCAGAGAGCGGTCGAGACGGGCGAGATGACGGGTTGCATCAACCAGACCGCCATCGAGAACTTCGATGACTTCATAAATGGAGTCGGCAAATTGAAAGCCGCGGTCCTCGGCGTGGACGGCGGCTTCCGCGTAGCGCTTATAAGCGCCATTGACGTAGACGATGCGGGTCAAGCGGCGTGGCTCCTAGGAGGCCGACCGCAGGTCGCCGCTGCGCTGCTCGGACGAAACGCCCAGCGCCCTCAACTTGCGATGCAGGGCCGACCGCTCCATGCCGACGAACTCGGCGGTGCGCGAGATGTTGCCGCCGAACCGGTTGATCTGCGCGAGGAGATATTCACGCTCGAAAATTTCGCGGGCCTCGCGCAGGGGAAGCGACATCAGGTGCTCAGCACCACCGTTGACGGGTAGCGGCACGTTCGAGCCGATCTCTTCGGGGAGCATGTCGGCGGTGATCGCGGCATTGGGTTCGCCACCGGCGAGGATCAGCAAGCGTTCGACGTTGTTGCGAAGCTCGCGGACGTTGCCGGGCCAGTCGTGAGCCTGAAGGACGGCGATGGCGTCCTCTCCGATGCGTCGGGGGGCGAGGCCGGACGTCTGCGCCACCTGCCCGATGAAATACTGGATGAGTTCGGGAATGTCTTCACGACGCTCTGCCAGACCCGGCACGCGCAGCGTCACGACGTTGAGGCGATGATAAAGATCTTCGCGGAAGCGGCCTTCGCGGATGTCCTGCTCGAGGTCGCGCGAGGTCGAGGAGATGATGCGGACATCGACTGAAACTTTCTGCGAGCCTCCGAGACGCAGAAACTTCTGCTCCACGAGCACGCGCAGGATCTTCCCCTGGGTCTCCATCGGCATGTCGGCTACTTCATCGATATAGAGAGTGCCGGTGTGGGATTCCTCGAGCGCACCCACTTTGCGCGGTCCGCCGGTGCGGTCCTCGGTGCCAAACAATTCTTCCTCGACGCGGTCGGGAACCATGGCGGCGGCGTTCAGGACGACGAACGGGCCGTCGGCGCGCAGGGATTTCTGATGCAGCACTCGGGCTGCGAGTTCCTTGCCTGAACCCGATGCGCCACGGAGCATGATGCGGCTGTTGGTCGGGCCGGCCTTGTCGATGTTGTTCTTGAGCTGGTTGATCGCGGGCGACTTGCCGATCATGTCGGCGGACACGACCGAGCGTTCTTTCAGTTCTTTGACTTCGCGCTTGAGCTGCGAGGCTTCGAGGGCGCGCAGAGCCACCAGCACGAGGCGATCGGATTTGAACGGTTTCTCGATGTAATCGTAGGCGCCGCGTTTGATCGCCGTCACCGCTGTTTCGATGTTGCCGTGGCCCGAAATGATGACGACCGGAAGATCGGGATAAGTGCGCTTCATCACGGTCAGCACTTCCAGACCATCAAGGCGGCTTCCCTGCAGCCAGATGTCGAGGATGACGAGATGCGGCTTGCGGTCTTCGATGGCCCGAAGCGCTTCGTCGCTATCGCGGGCCAGACGGGTGCGATGGCCCTCGTCCTGCAGAATGCCTGAGACCAGATCCCGGATATCGGCCTCGTCGTCGACAATCAAAATATCAGCTGACATTGCTGCGCTCCTGGGGGGTTAAGCGTTTCATATCATGCACCACCGACGGCTCGTGCGGGAGAGAGCGCCGGTTCAGCGGGGGGATCCTGAGACTTTCCGATCTTGAGGGGCAGTGTGAGACGGACGAGCGCGCCGCGAGTGCGCGTATCGGTCAACGGCGCATCCTCGAGCGACAGCGTGCCACCATGCTGCTCGACGACCTTTTGCACGATTGCGAGGCCGAGGCCAGTCCCCTTCGCCCGTGTCGTTACATAAGGCTCAAGCAGTTTGGCGCGATTTTGCTTCGGCAGTCCGATGCCGTTGTCGATGACTTCGATCGCGACGCGATCGGTGTCCGGTCGGAGGCGAACTTCGATCGCGCCTTTGTAACCGGGCGGACGGCCTTGCGGCTCGCCGTAGGATTCGATCGCTTCGGCGGCGTTCTTGATCAGATTGGTGACGGCCTGCGAAATCAATCGAAGATCGAAATGGGCCTTGATGCTTCGATCCGGAATCTCGAGCTTGAAGTCGATATCCTTATTGCCCTCGCGGAACAGCACGGCGGGCTCTTGCACAGCAAGGCGCAAATCCTGGTCGGCCATGACCGGCTGTGGCATGCGCGCGAACGACGCGAATTCGTCGACCATGCTTTTGATCTGACCGGTCTGGCGTTCGATGGTCTGAGTCAGGGTCTCGAACAGCTCGCGATTTTCTCCGATCTGCGCACCGAACTTGCGGCGTAGGCGTTCGGCGGAAAGTTGTATCGGCGTGAGTGGGTTTTTGATTTCATGCGCGATGCGCCGCGCCACGTCGGCCCAGGCGCTCGTACGCTGGGCCTGAACGAGTTCGGAGATATCGTCGAACGTCACGACCGAGCCGACATCGCCCTCCTCGCCTGCGCGCTCATGGGTGATGCGGACGGCGAACGTTCGCTCTTCGTCGCCAATTTGCTTTTGGATCTCGTGCTGGCCCTTGCTCTTGAGGCCGGGCTCATCGGCCGTCCCGAGCACGGACGCGAACTCCGGCACCACATCCGACAAGTGTTTGCCAACAACGTCGGCGCTCTGGAAACCCAGCAAACGTTCGGCCGCGCGGCTTAGCAGAGTGATCCGGTCGGCACTGTCGAGGCCGATGACGCCGGCCGAGACGCCGGACAAAACGGCCTGGATGAAGTTGCCGCGCTCGCTCAGCTGCGCGTTGGTGGTGACGAGCGCGTCCTGCTGGCTTTTGAGCTCCCGGGTCATCAGGTTGAAGGTGTGCGACAGCCGGCGGAGATCGCCCTCCCCTCGCCGCTCCGGCAGTTCGACTTCAAGGTTGCCGCGCGAGACTTCCTGGGCGCCGGCGATCAGTCGTCGGATGGGAGCAACGAACCGGCCGGCGAACCACATGCCGACCCAGATCGCCGCCAACAGCGACGTCATCGAAATCATGAAGTAGATGAGGCCGTGCGCGACCTTCAGGCCGCCCTTCGCCTGCCTAAGTCGGGAGTATTCGTAGACGTTCTGCTCGGTGCTTTGCAGATGGTTGATCACCTTCGGACTGACGCCCCGAGCGACGTAAAGATAGCGGCCGGGCATGGAGTCGATCTTGGCAATCGCGGATATGCGGTAGTCGCTCGACGGTCTCGACAGCGCCACCTGGCCGGCTTCCGCCTGCGTGATCGCGGACGGTGGCGGCACGACATAGGGCAGCTTCGGATCATCGAGCGCAAGAACGGTTGGCACGCCTTCGGGATCGATGATGTAGGCGGACGTCAAATCGCGAAGGCCGGCCTGGCCGATCAGGAATTTCTGAAAAGCGTCGGGATCGTCCTTCAGCGTCGCAGCTTCGCCGTTGATGTCGCGGACCATGTTGACGATGTCGGTCCGGATGATCTGGCTATGCTCGTCGACGTAGGCGCGAGCGACGTCGTAGGAATTCTCGACGATTGCGCGAGTGCGACCTGAGAACCAGCCATCGAGCGAGCGTGAAAATGTCGTCGTCGCCGCCACCGCTAGAAGGACTGCCGGAAGCGCAGCGATAAGACTGAAAAGGGCGACGATGCGCGTATGCAGGCGGGCGCCGGGCACCCTCTCCTTCCAGGCGCGGCGCAGTCCGAGAGCCTGCCACGAAACCGTACCGAGCATCGTGAGAATCAAGACCGCGTTGAGCGCGAGCGCGGTCCAGACGTATTCGTTGCGCGGGGCAATGTTCGTCAGGCCCGTAAGGATCAAGTAGCTGCCGAGCGCGGATGTCAGCGAGAGCAGGACGACGCCGAGGCCGAACCAGAATGCGCGGTCTGACGGGTTGAGAGGAGTAGCGCCCTCCTCGAGCAAGGCAGCCGGCGTCCCCCGATGCCGATAGGCGATCGTGTCAGGTTTGCCATTGCTGTTGCTGGCGTTCATCAGCCTGTGACCAAATGGATTATCACTCTGACATCTTTATCTGTTCTGACTTGCAATGAACCGGCGGAAACATTCTCGGCGCACCCAGCGGGCATCGTCGGACGTATGTGCAGCGGCGATCCCGCTACACGTGGCCTGAACCAACTCCCTAACTGTGACATTTTCGCGACGGGTGTGGCGCAGTTCAAGCGCCAAATTGCGAAGCGACGCCGCCTGTGGATAATTCGGCTCGTCGCGGCGGGGGTGCTAACCCTCGACCGTGCGGAATACGCGGATGTTGAGATCGCGAATGCGGGCGCGCAGCGTGTTCCGGTTGAGGCCGAGCAGCTCGGCCGCGCGGATCTGGTTGCCGCGGGTCGCGGCCAGCGCAGCGCTCAGCAGCGGTTTTTCGACATCGCGGATCACCCGATCATAAAGTCCGGGCGGCGGGAGGTCGTTGCCGAAGGAAGAGAAGTAGCGCTGGAGATAGCGTTCGACCGCCTCGCCCAGATCTCCACTCTCCGCCGCGCCTCCGATCGGCGGTGCAACAGATGATCCGGCAAGCTCCTGCTCGACGATCTGCGCAGTCAGCGTGTCTTGCGTGTAGAGCGCCACGAGACGCCGTACGACGTTCTCGAGTTCGCGCACGTTTCCCGGCCACGGGTGTGACTTCAACCGTTCGATAGCCGCGCTCTCGATCGATTTCTGGCCCATGCCTTCCCGGGAGGCCTGGCGCAGGAAATGGCGAACCAGATCGCCGACGTCCTCGAGACGCTCGCGCAGCGGCGGCAGCCGGAGCGGCACGACATTCAGGCGGTAGAACAGATCCTCGCGGAAAAGGCCCTGCTGGATTTGCGTCTTCAGATCGCGGTGCGTCGCGGCGATGATGCGGACATTGGTCTTGATTGGAGTGCGGCCGCCGACGGTCGTGTATTCGCCTTGCTGAAGAACGCGCAAAAGCCGCGTCTGCGCTTCGAGAGGCATGTCGCCGATTTCGTCGAGGAAGAGCGTGCCGCCTTCGGCCTGCTCGAAACGGCCCGGAGTGCGGGTCTGAGCGCCGGTGAAGGCACCCTTCTCGTGGCCGAACAGCTCGCTTTCGATGAGTTCGCGCGGGATCGCCGCCATGTTGATGGCGACGAACGGGCCGTGGCGGCGCTTGCCGTAATCATGGAGAACGCGGGCGACGAGCTCTTTGCCGGTTCCGCTTTCGCCGTTGATCATGACCGTTAGGTCGCTCTGCGTCAGGCGGGCGAGAACGCGGTAGATGTCCTGCATCGGCAGCGAACGGCCGATGAGCGGCAGTTCGTCGGTCTCGCGCTCGGTGACGGTCGTCTGCCGCTTGCGGCCTGGTTCCGACAGCGCGCGCGAAACGACGGCGACGACTTCGTTCAGGTCAAACGGTTTTGGGAGATATTCGAAGGCACCCTTCTCGGCGGCGGTCAGCGCAGTCATCAGCGTGTTTTGTGCGCTCATGACGATGATCGGCAGATCGGGGCGGAGCTTCTTCATCCGCGGGATGAGATCAAAGGCGTTCTCGTCCGGCATCACGACGTCCGTGATGACCACGTCGCCTTCGCCCTGACTGACCCAGCGCCAGAGCGTCGCCGCATTGCCGGTTGCGCGGGGCGCAAAGCCCGCTCGCGCCAACGCCTGGTTCAGCACCGTGCGAATGGCGGTGTCGTCGTCGGCAATCAGTATGGTGCCTCTGGCCATCAAGTTTCTCTCGTCGTCGGCACGGCAGCTGGACGCGTGCGTTGCATCGGAAGCAGCACGCGGAAAGCCGTACGCTTGGGTTCGCTTTCACATTCGATGATGCCACCGTGATCCGTGATGATCTTCGCGACGAGCGCGAGGCCCAGCCCGCTCCCCGAGGCTTTGGTCGTGACGAACGGGTCGAACAGGTGCGGCTTCAGATGCTCGGGAATTCCGCAGCCATTGTCTTCTATCTGGATCATTAGTGGCAGGCTGACGCGAGTATCGGAGCCCGGCAGCGACAGGCGGACGCCGGGCCGGAACGCCGTCTGCATGACGATGCGGCCGTTGTCGGTTTTGTCGCCGATCGCTTCCGAGGCATTCTTAAGAAGATTGAGGAAGACCTGGACCAGCTTGTCGCGATTGCCGAGCACGTGGGGCAACGACGGGTCATAATCTTCGACGTAGCGGATATGGCGGCCGAAGCCGTGTTCGGCGATGCGGCGGACGTGATTGAGAA
>JBEVLH010000139.1:0-6528 GCA_040509255.1 Hyphomicrobium sp.
AATCGGCGAACCGCGCTCAATGCAGCTGCCCCAGCGGCGCGTAAGGCGGGCGAGTCTCAGCAAACCGGCCCGCTCAATCAGTCGGCGAGCGCACCGCAAACATCCGTCCCGTCGAGCGGCAACGCAGACGTGAAGGCGCTTTCAGGAGTGGCGGCCGCGAACCAAGGGCGATCGGTTGCGGAGATGGCCGCCGCGGCTGCCGCTTCCATAGCGGCAGCGTCAGCAAGCGTCACGCGCGGGCTTAAGCCAATCGAGCCGATCTCGCCGCTGTCGAAGGTCGATCCCAAAATTTCTATGCCGGCCCGGATTACCGACGCCATCCGGGACAAGGAGGCGTCGTCCGCAACCACGACCGTCGAAATCGCGAAGGAGGGCGCGGCTACCGACACTTCAACAGGCGATGCGCAGGATGATCTCAAACGCATCCGTGGCGTGGGTGTTCTGATCGAGAAGCGACTCAACGCCATGGGTATTCGGCGTTACGAACAGGTCGCCAACTGGACCAGCGGCGATATCGATCGGGTCAGTCGCGTCCTCGAATTCAAGGGGCGGATTGAACGCGAGAGCTGGGTCGAACAGGCGCGCATACTCGCAAGCGGCGGTCAGACCGAATTCTCCCGTCGCGTCGATCGGGGTGAAGTCGACACCAGTCGCGAAACGTGACCGAACGACTCGCGAGGCTCCGTTCCATCGCGTTTTTGAGCGCTAGGTTCGTCGGTTTCGGAAAAGAACGACGCAATCCGAGACATGGTTGCCTCTTCGCGCAACAGCGGCGCATGACCCTGATCGGGGACCGTGAACGATGACAGGTGCGGATGGCGCCGTCGCATCTCTTCGACCGTGTCCTCTGACAGCAAATCGGAATTGCCGCCGCGTACGACGAGAACTGGAATGCGCTTCATGGCTTCGAACTGGGGCCACAATTTGGGAATTGGACCATCTAGTACCGACAGGCATTTCGAAAGCTTGGGGTCGTAGCCGGCAACGGGCTTGCCGTTCTTATCATTGAAGATCTGGTGGGCAACGGTCGTGAGATCGTCGTCGGTCATCTGGGGAAAGTCGCGGCGGAAGAGGTCACCGATGATGCGAGTGGCATCATCCCAACTTTTCGGCAGGGGGACGCGTCCGACATAACCCGCGATGCGTGCAAGGCCTTCGGTCTCAATGACAGGGCCAATGTCGTTCAATACAACTGCGCCGATAAGCGATGGCTGGACGGCTGCGAGGACCATTGTGATAAGGCCGCCACGCGATGTTCCGATGATTCCGGCGTTTCGGATGCCGAGCATCACCATGAAGTCGATGGCATCCTGCATCTCAATCGGGATGGCGTAGTTCTTCCAATCGGAATCGTATTCCGATCTGCCACGTCCGCGCGTGTCGAGTGTGAAGACGTCACGCGGTTTCGAGTTTTGGCTCAAATGCAGAGCGATGGCGTGAAAGTCGCGGCTGTTCCTGGTAAGGCCGGCAAGGCAGACGACGGGTCGGGCATCGGTCGCCGTCGTTGCTCGGTAGTGACGACCGTAAAGCCGTAAGCCGTCGCAGCCTGTGAAATAGATCTCTTCAAAGTCCGAAGTCGTCGCCATGCTTGATCCGCGCCTTCTGCGTGTGCCCTATCAACCGTCACTGCTATCCGAGACGCCTGCGCCGGGGTCGTTATCTTTCGGGATTTTAGTGTCTCCGCGGTCGCGGGCGATGTCCTCCTGGATGCGAAGCGGATTTTTTTGACCAAGTCGGGCGCGATAGATCTGAATATTCGCCAGGACCTTCGTGACGTAATCACGTGTCTCGCTGATCGGTATGCGTTCGATCCAGTCTACTGGATCGACATTGGGGCTGCGTGGATCGCCGAATTCGTTGATCCATTGACGCGCGCGGCCGGGACCGGCGTTGTAGGCGGCTAGCCCCAAAACATATGAGCCGCCGACCTCATCCATTCGGTCGGCGATATAGGCCGAGCCGATCGCCGTGTTATATGGCGGATCAGAGAGAAGGCGCGCGAGCTGGCATTTCATTTTGTAGTCACGGCACACATGCCGGGCGGTCGCGGGCATAACCTGTAGAAGACCTTTGGCGCCGGCTCCTGAAACAATCTGGGTATCGAATTCGGTTTCCTGCCGCGCGAGGCCGAGAAGCAAGGCTAACTCGGGAGGCGATCGTAGCGGCGTGTACCCGGGAAAGGATGAGAGCGGATATCCGTAGGTCAATAAATTCTGGCCTTTTGCGATCGCGATCTTGGCGATGCGGAGCGACATTTGCGGATCGCCCAATTTCTCGGCGAGGTAGGCGACCATGCCGACTTCAGCTTCCGAGGGTGCTGCATTCCGAAGTCCGGCGAGGAAGGTGCGGGTGATTTCCCGCGATAGATTAGCCTTGCGGGCCAGGATCAGCGCGTGCGCGACATCCGATGATGTCAGCTTGCGGATTTGCGCGGGCGCCGGAGAGGCGGGCGGCGAAATGTCGAGGCGGGTGCGGCTCGGTTCCAGCATCTGCATTGCAAGAAGGCCGTGGAACGTGTCCGTGTTCTCTGCTGATTTACGATACTGCTGGGCGGCTCCGGCTTTTTCACCGCGGGCAGCGAGGACCCGGCCCAGCCAATAATGCGCCTTGGCACTGCTCAATGGGCCGTCAGCCGCCGCCGCCATGTCGCGGAAATGCCGTTCGGCGATCGCTGGCCGCTTCAGATAGCGGAATGCGATCCACCCGGCCATGAACGTCTGTTCCTTGCGAGGATTGACGCTCAGGGGCCCGGCATCCTTCACAAGCTCGTAGGCGAGTTTCGGATCGTCGAGTTTCAGCGCGCCATACGCTAGTTCACGCCGCTCGGCCCACCATTCGTCGAGTGCCGCGATTTTTTTGGGGTCCGGAGGGATCGCCAGGATAATGGCGGCGGCTTCCTGGATTTTGCCGGCCTTCCGCAATAGCTGCTCTTTGTGAAAGGCGAGACCAACATCGTCGCGCCCTCCGGGAGAGAGATTGTTCATGAGGGCGCCGGCGTTCGGCGCCTTATTGAAAACTGCCAGGCGAGCGGCAGCTCTTTTCTGCTCGCTCGGAGGAAGGAGCGGGATCAGGCGTTTTGCGAGTGCCACGCGAGATTGCCGGTTTCCCGCATACCTCACATCGTCAGTTACGAGCCGGTCAAAGCGCCATTTATGATCGGCCGGAGACAGCAAACTGCCGAAGCGGTCAAGAAAACCGTTCTCGAGATCAGGCGGAATGCTCATTTCGCGCCAGGCCTTGAGGGCCAGCTTACGGGCTTTTTCGGTATTGCCATCGGCAAGCTCGGCAGACGCGAGGGCGGCATAGCCGGCACCCGTTTCGGGCATCGCGCTGCCGAAATAGGACTTGATCGCCCTCGCGTTGCCGCCGCGCGTGAACAGCGCTTCCTCGAAACCCTCAATGATGGTCGAGCGATCGGGCCACGACGGATTGTCCCGAAGGAAGGCCTGGAACTCCTGCGGCTCGCCGAGACCCTGTCTGAGCCTAATCCAATCGGCCAGCGTCCTTCCGACGGGATCGGTAATCCTGTTTTTTGCAGCGGCGAACTCGTCCATATCCTTTTTGCGGACGGCGCTGGCGACATCTCGCAGGGCGGCCAAGTCCGCTGTGTCAGGCGACAGCGCCAAGAGCGGATGAAGGGCCGAATCAAGCTTGCGAGCCTGATCCTTTTCGGCGGGAAGGGCTTGTGGCGCCGGGACAGGCCTTTCCGCGGCTCGAGAAGGCATCGAAACAGAAATCATGGCGGCGCCTGCCATGGCTAAAAGAGCCGCAAAGAGGGGCGTGGCAGTCGCCAGGGAACAAATTCGCGTTCTGGGATTGAGGCTTAAATGCATTGCTCCCCATGGGGTGAAAACGCCCAACTCGCCTGACCTTGCAGCAAGCTTTACGAGCGCCTAATGTCACTGGGCTTGCGTCGTCAGCAACGATACCTCGAATTAAGCGGGTTTGTTCATGCTGAAGCAAGCGGTTCAGGGCCGACGAGTGGCACGAGCGTACGGCAAGAGCGTGGCCCATAGCCATATGGCATGAGTCCGTTCGATGTTGATTTCCCGAAGGTCGGTACGACGCCACGCGGCGGCTGTGTCTACCTTTTCAATCCAAGGCGAAGGCATGTTCAAAGGCTCGATTACGGCGCTCGTTACGCCGTTCCGCAATGGGAAGGTGGACGAAGCCACCTTCACGCGATTCATAGAATGGCAGATTGCCGAAGGGACGCACGGTCTCGTGCCGGTCGGGACGACGGGCGAAAGCCCCACGCTCGACCACGACGAACACAAGCGTGTCATCGAACTTGCGGTCGCCACTGCGAAAAAGCGCGTTCCGGTCATTGCGGGCACGGGCTCGAATTCGACCGATGAAGCCGTCGAGCTGTCGCAGTATGCAGAAGAGGTCGGTGCCGATGCGGTGCTGATCGTCACGCCGTACTACAACAAGCCGAGCCAGGAAGGACTTTATCAGCACTTCAAGGCCGTCAACGACGCCATCAACATTCCAATTATCATCTACAACATTCCGGGGCGTTCGGTGGTCGACATGTCGGTTGCGACGATGGCCCGGCTCTACGAATTGGACAACATCGCGGGTGTCAAGGACGCAACAGCCAACCTTGCACGGCCGGCGCAGACCCGCGCGCTGCTGGGACATGATTTTTGTCAGCTGTCTGGAGAGGATGCGACCGCGCTCGGCTTTATGGCACATGGCGGTGCGGGCTGCATCTCGGTCGCATCGAACGTCGCGCCGCGTCTGTGCGCGGAATTGCAGAATGCCTGCATGGCCGGCGACTTCAAGAAAGCGCTGGCGTTGCACGATCGGTTGATGCCGCTGTTCGAAGTCATGTTCATCGAAACCAATCCGGCGCCAGTAAAATATGCGGTGTCGCGACTTGGTTTCGGGACGGCGGACATGCGGCTGCCAATGGTGCCACTGTCGGACGCGTCGCGACGGGCGATAGACCAGGTTCTGAGCGACCTCGATCTCATCAGCGCCAAAGCTGCCGAGTAAGACAGGCCGGAAAGCTTTCAGTCATGGCCACCAAACGCGACGACGGCACGACGCTGGTCGCCGAGAACCGCAAGGCGCGGTATGAGTACTTCGTCACCGATAGCTGGGAAGCCGGTGTCGAACTCCTCGGCTCGGAGGTGAAGTCACTTCGACGTGGCCAATCCAATATTGCGGAGAGCTATGCTTCGGTGGAGGACGGCGGCGTATGGCTGATCAACAGCTACATCGCCGAATATCCGGGTGCCGCGCTTTTTCCGCATGAACCGCGCCGCAAGCGGCGCCTTCTGATGCATGCCAGCGAGATCCATAAAATCGGCATCGCGGTCGAGCGCAAAGGCATGACCCTCGTGCCTCTGGAACTCTATTTCAACGAGAAGGGGCGGGCGAAAGTGAAGCTCGGTTTGGCGCAAGGTAAAAATCACGCGGACAAACGACAGGACACCGCGAAGCGCGACTGGAACCGACAAAAAGCGCGCCTCATGCGGGATAAGGGCTGATCTCTCGCTGTCCACTTTGCCCGCACCCCATCAGATACTGTAGGAGCGCTGGTCATGCAGGAAGCAGCTTCAACCTGGCTGACGCCCGTTGATGACGGAGCCGCGAAACATCTGATCGCTGGCACGCGGCTGCCGGATGTGGCGCTCCCCGCAACACGCGGCGCAAGCGTCAATCTCGCCCGCTATCAACAGCGCGCAATCGTTTTCGTCTATCCAATGACAGGGTCGCCGGGCATTCCGAATCCGCCGGACTGGGACGTGATCCCCGGTGCTCATGGATCCACACCCGAAGCTGAAGGCTTTCGAGATTGCTTTCCCGAATACGAATTGTTGGGATACGAGTTGTTCGGGCTGAGCGGACAGTCTACGGACGCGCAGCATGCTTTCGCCGCTCGTGCTGGCATTCCCTATCTGCTCTTGAGCGACGAGACTTTCGCCTTCGCGGATCCCTTAAAGCTTCCGCGCTTTGAAACTGGCGGCGTCAAGTATCTTTCTCGCCTGACGATGATCATCCGGAACGGCGTCATCTATCGTGTCATTTATCCGGTTCAAGAGCCGGCAAGTCATGCTCGCGAATTGCTGACGTCACTTAAGGCAATTCTTGTCTGATCGCTTCAAAGACCGATCGAAACATCTCGGCCGTCAGGCGACGCGTGTTGGTGTTGTAGCGCGAGCAATGGAAGCTATCGTAGAGCGATAATTCCGGCGTCAATTCATGACGGGCGCCATGAGCGAAAGGATACGACGCCTTTCGTTTTGTGAGGGTCGTAAGTGTCTGGTCGTGCGCAATACGGCCGAGCGCGAGTATTGTCTTGAGATTTGGAAGGTTCGCCAGCCGCGCAGCGAAGAAGGGCCGGCAGGTGGCAATTTCGCCAGGCTCGGGCTTGTTCGCCGGCGGCACGCATCGCACGGCATTGGTAATCATGCAGTCCCGCAATTTCAGGCCGTCGTCGGGACGGGCCTGATATTTGCCCTCCGCGAAACCGTAGCGGAGGAGGGTATCGTAGAGAAGGTCGCCGGCGTAATCGCC
>JBEVLH010000140.1:0-2587 GCA_040509255.1 Hyphomicrobium sp.
TCAAGCGGGCGAAGGCGGTCGTGGCGGTGCCGATTTTGGCGGCGATCGCGGCGGCCGGAGCGGTTGTCGTCGTTCCGGACCGATATACCGCTTCGACGACCATCCAGCTCGATCCGCGGCTGAAACTGGAGGCTGAGGCTGACCCGCCCGCTTTGCCCGGTACGCACGCCTTCGAAACCGAGCGCCTGGCCATTGACGAGCAGATCGAGCTTCTACGGTCACCGGCGCTGATGGACCGTGTCGCCCGTGACAATCAGCTTACGAACGATCAGGAATTTCGGACGCCGCCGCTTTTCGCGCGCCTCTCTTGGCCGTTGCACAAGCCGGCCTCGGAGACTGCCGTTCCCGACGCATTGGCGGCCGGGCTCTCTGTCGAGCGGGTTCGTGGCTCGTCGCTGGTCAGGGTGCGGTTCACATCACGAGACCCGGAAAAGGCCGCGCGGATCGCCAACGCCGTTGCCCAAACGTATATCGCAGAGAAGCGCGCGGATGCGTCCGCCGATGCGACCGGAGTGCAAGAGGCAACTCGTGAGCCGAGCGCATCGGCGCGGGTTTTTGCATCTATGCTCAAAGACTACGGATTGAGCGATGCGCTGGCGGGCGGGCGCATCGTTGAGGCCGCGCATGCGCCGAGAAATCCGGCAACGCCGAAGCGGGTGCGCATCGTCGCTGTCGTCACTGGGTCGGCGCTGGTTCTGATGCTGTTTCTTGCCACGCTGCTCGAACGCGGCGCCCGCACACGTCCGCGCGACGTCGAGAAGATGCTGGCGTGCCCCCATATGACGTCCCTCCCCGCCGTCGATGCGGAAGACGACGCCGAGATGCCGGCCGTCAGCGCGCGGCTGATCGTTTCGGAACCGGCGTGCCGTTACGCCGAAGCGGTTCGGGGCGCAGCCCGCGAGTTATCGGCGCGCGCCAATGGCGATGATCCGCGCGTCATCCTGATCGCATCGGCGCTGCCTGGGGAAGGGGCGGAGCCGTTTGCATCCAACATTGCCCACCATCTCGCGGTCGCCGGGCAAAAGACGTTGCTCGTCGATTGCGATTTCCACGACAAGACCCTGACGCGGCAGCTGACGCCGCAGAATACCGGCGGTCTGCTCGATCAGATCGTCGCGCGGGCGCCGGTGGAGAATGTCATCCTGCGCGATAGCCTGACTGGCGTACACTTTCTTCCCGCATCGGGGCCCGCGCCGATTCCGCTGACCGTGCCAACAATGCTTCGTTCGGTCGAGTTCTCGGCGGCGTTCAGTCATCTCAAAGCCCGCTTTCAGACGATCGTTATTTCGGCGCCGCCGCTGCTGGAGCAGCCCGATGCCGGCGCGCTTGCCGAACTCGCCGACCAGATCGTGTTTCTGACGGCGTGGCAGCGGACACCACACGTGCTTGCGAGAAAGGCGTTGGCGCTGCTTGACGCCAACCAGCGCAAAGTGGCCGGTGCGGTTTTAACGGATGTCGCCGACGACCGCAGCGCGGGCTTCATGAGTTTTGGCGCCATCTTCGATGAAATCCGGCGCGCGACCGGCCTGCCCTCGCTCGACCGCGCCGCCTGACCCGGCCGCTCCGCGCCGAGGCAATCCTATTGTCGGTTTATGACGGCAAACGCTCGGGACGATTTTCGGGAAATTTAATCAGGCCATTTCGGGAAAAATTCCTGATGCGCTGCGTTGCAAATTTTTTGCAGCTGCGCGGCCGCTGCCATCACGTGAAAATTGTTCTAAATCAAAACCTCGCGACGTCGCCGAAGTGCCCACTCTTACCAATTTCACACTGGCAACGACGGACCAAAGTGGATACACGCCATTGGGGAATCGTAAAATCCAACGCAATGGAAAGTCTTAGCGTGATCAGAATTCTGAAGCGTATTTCGATTTCATGCGCGTTTGTCCTGTCGCTGTCGTTGTGGACAACGTTTGCCAGTGCCGAGCCAGACGCCGCGCCCGCATCCGAGACCTCGGGCGTTCAGCTAGAGTTGAACAAGCTTGAGTCTTCCGACAAAGGCTGCAGGGCTTATATCGTCGTCAACAACCCGGCTGAAACTTCGTATCAGTCGTACAAGATCGACCTCGTGCTGTTTCAGACCGACGGGGTCATCGGGAAGCGGTTTTCGATCGATCTCGCGCCTCTCAAGGCGAAGAAGAAATCGGTCAAACTGTTCGAGATCGACGCGATCAAATGCGATCGGATCGGCTCGTTCCTCATCAACGACGTGATGGAGTGCAAGGCCGACGCCGGCCCTGTGCCGGGGTGTCTCGATCATCTCAAGACGTCGACCCTGACAAACGTGCAACTTTCGAAGTGATACGGTGACCGCCTTGCTGCTGCTGTCTGAAGAAATCGTTGCAAAGGACATGTCGGTCCTGGGTCTCTTTCACCACGCCGATATTGTCGTGAAATGCATCATCGTCGGCCTGCTTCTGGCGTCGGTGGTCTGCTGGGCGATGGCGTTCGAAAAATTCATCCGCGTGATGATGCTCAATCGCGAAATCGGCGTGCTCGAACACAGCGGCAAGGCCGCCAGCATCCCGCAAGCGCGGGCCACCAGCCTCGTCGGCGCAGTCGGTGAAGCGGCGCGTACGGAATGGAG
>JBEVLH010000141.1:0-5779 GCA_040509255.1 Hyphomicrobium sp.
TCCTGTACGCCTGCAATGCCGAACTCGATGCACTGAAACCCGGAAACGTCCATCGCCATGCCGCCGGCCACGGCATGGAGGTTGTTCATTTCGAGCAGGCTGCAAAAGCCGCCGCAGGCCCGATCGCCGATCCACGATTGAGCGTCGGCAAGCGCATTCTCCGTGCCACCGAAGCCAGCGTCGCGGCGACCGGCCTCAATACCAATCTCGGCATCGTTCTCTTGTGTGCGCCGCTCGCGAAAGCTGCCGGCGAAACCACGTTCGACGTCGGCCTTCGCCGCCGTCTCGGTATTATCCTTTCATCACTCGATGAGCAGGACGCACGCGATGCGTTCGAAGCGATCCGCATCGCAAATCCGGCGGGAATGGGAAAAGTCGAACAGGGCGATGTCAATGACGCCCCGAGCGACCTCACTTTGATTGCCGCGATGCACTTGGCCGCCGAGCGCGACCGCATCGCAAACGCCTACGTCAGTGTCTACGCAGACATTTTCGATTTCGCGCTGGAGATATTCCAAGAAGCAAAAGCGGCCGCGCAGTCCGATCCGACATTGGCGGTAACCACGCTGCATATGGCAATATTGGCGGAATTTGCCGACACCCATATCGCGCGCAAATTTGGTGCCGAAATTGCGGAAAACGTCCGACAGGAAGCGCGTGCGCTAAGGCCGCAGTGGTCGCCTACCGCAACTGCGAAATCAATTCCTTCTCTCCAGGAATTCGACGCAAAATTGAAACATAGAGGGCTCAATCCCGGCACGACTGCCGATTTTGTGGTCACCACCCTTTTCGCCGCTGCGCTGATGGAGCGGAAACATGCGTGAACGTCAATTCGCCACCACTTAAGGGCTTGTCTCGCCCGGTGACCTAGGGCAATACAGGCGCCGTGTCCGCGGGGTCCGTGGACCGATCCACTGTGCCTATGCTGGTACTCACGACAACCTGGGCGCTAAGCGCGTGGATATTCATCGCTAGAGCAGTTTAACGGATTTCCGTCTTCTGACGGAAATCGTTGTCGCTCGTATCGTTTCATTCGTGGGAGGAACCCCCCTAATGGCCAAAATCAATAAAGTCCTGGTCGGCGAGTCGCTCGTCGGCGACGGCAACGAAGTCGCGCACATCGACCTCGTCATCGGACCGCGCGGTAGCGCTGCCGAGACAGCTTTCGTCAACGCTCTTTCGAACAACAAGGACGGCTTCACGACGCTTCTCGCCGTCATCGCGCCGAACCTGGCCTGCAAGCCGAACACGATCCTTTTCAACAAGGTCACGATCAAGGACGCCCGTCAGGCCGTTCAGATGTTCGGACCGGCACAGTACGGCGTCGCCAAGGCCATTCAGGACTCGGTCGCTGAAGGCGTCATCCCGGCTGCCGAAGCTGACGATCTCTATGTTCTCGTTGGCGTCTTCATCCACTGGGAAGCATCCGACGATGCCAAGATCCAGGATTACAACTACCGCGCCGTGAAGGAAGCTCTCGCTCGCGCCATCGCCGGCAAGCCGACCGCCGCCGAAGCGACCGCTCAGCGCAACTCGGTCCAGCATCCGTTCGGTGCGAAGACTTGAAGCGGAAACCGTCCTCAGCAGGTTGAAAACAAAAATAATCCTGCCCCTCCCATGAAGGGGGGTCTGCTGCAGCGATTGGGTAGACTGCTCTCGGGCCGTTACAGCGGTTAAATTTCGAGAAGAAGCCTCGGCCGCAACTGGGCTTCGTTCTCGGCTGGAGTGGCTCCTGCCAATTCACTGATCCGGACTACCGGCCGGCGACTTCCTTGAGGTCGTCGGCTGAAATTTTTCCGGAATGCAGCGCCGACGCGATGAGCGCGCCTGCCACGCCGATCTTACGAATCTCGTCGAGATCGCTGCGATCGCGAACACCGCCCGCCGCATAGATCCGCCGGCCGTCCGCCCGCGCTATAATATTTTCCAGCCGCCCAACATCGGGCCCATCGTTCGCCCCAACCCGATCGAGGGTCATGACGATGACGCGCGACGGCCAAAGCGAAGTGTCGCTCAGCATCGCTTCCGGGCCGATGAACTCGCCATGTCGAAAGTCGAGCGAAAGAACCGTCCGCTGCGGGGCTTCCGACGCAATGTCCTGCCAACTGCGGACCGTCTCGATGCTTTCGCTCCCGACGACGACCGTCGCCACCGGAGCGGCAAGTACGGTGCGCGCCGCGCTCCGCGATCCCGTGCCGGCATCGATCCATATTTCCGCACGCGGCAGGACTTGGCTAAGGGACGGCACGATATGCGTATTGCGGCCGCGGCCTTCAATCCCATCGAGGTCGGCAAGGTAAAGCTTGTCGAACGGGAAAAGCCGGCGCAAGCCGAGCGCGACGTCAGCCGGCTTCGACGAAGACGGTGCAAGGGGCGTTTCGATCGGCCGGTATGCCGAGCGCTCGCCCTTCATCGCGCGGACAACCTGCCCATGCGCGACATCGATAACCGGAATGACGTCCAATGCTTGCCTCCTCGGGCCTCAAGTGTATCACGGTTTGTCATGTCGGCGCGAAGGCACAAATGACAAAGGCAACGATCGGATTGGACGTAGGCGGTGCGCACCTCAAGGTCGCGCGCGTCGAGGGCGGCCGTCTGGTCGCTGTTCGTCAGATCGCCTGCCCGCTTTGGCAAGGCCTCGATCAGCTCGATGTCGCGCTTTGCGAAGCTCAACCGCTGTTCGCCGACGCCGCGACATACGCAATAACCATGACGGCGGAACTCACCGAAATCTTCGAAAGTCGCGAGGCCGGTGTCCTTTCGATTCTAGAGCGACTGCGCGAGCGGCTGTTCGGCGAGCTTCGCATTTTCATGGGCCTCAAGGGCTTCGCTTCACCGCAGTCCGCCGCCGGCGATCCTCTCGCAGTCGCCTCCGCGAATTTCCTCGCGACCGCCCAGCTTATCGCGCAGCTGCGCCCCACATCGCTTCTCATCGATATGGGATCGACGACGACCGACATCATTGCGTGCGATCGCCCGCTCGGCCTCTCTGACGCCGAGCGGCTACAGACCGGCGAGTTGGTCTACACAGGCTTCACGCGCACGCCCGTTGCCTCAATTGCGACGCGCTGCCCGCTCGCGGGTCAATGGCAGGGATTGGCGCGCGATGCCTTTGCCACCATGGCCGACGTCCGTCGCATCCTCTCAACGCTTCCCGACGACGTCGACCAGCACGCGACGACTGATGGTCGGGGCAAATCGCAAAAAGAAAGCCTCGAACGTTTCGCACGCGGCTTAGGACGCGATGCCGACCTGCGCCACCTCGCGACTTGGCAGATCTCGGCCGCATACGTCGAAGACCGCCAGTTGCGATCCATTCACGATGGCGCGCTGCAAGTCCTGTCGCGTCCCGGCACGAATGTGCAAAGCATCGTCACAGCTGGGATCGGCGCATCGGCAGCACATAGAGTTGCGGACCGCTTGGCGCTGCCCTCCGTCACGTTCGCAGAATTGATTAGGTGTGACGATAGTCAGAAACTCTGGGCGACACGCTGCGCTCCGGCCGTCGCGGTCGCGTTGCTCCTCGACAAATAAAATCGGCCGCAGCGTTTCCACCGCGACCGAGAAAAATTCACGTCGATCGAAACAGATCAACCGTGTTCGCGTGTTAGGCGGACGATATCGAACGTGCCGCCCTCGAGCTTGAGGTCATACTCATGACCGTTCTCGCGCCGTGCATCGTCGATCTTCCAATAGCCGTGATCCCAACGGAGCTTCCGCCATTCGACGAAGCCCATGCGATGCAGTCTCTCGGCAACAAGGGCCGGATCATCCTGGACCACGTCGTGACCGGCGCTTGCCGGCACGGCCGATGCAAGCGCGACGGCGACGGTGGCGCACGCGAGACGTGCGATACGGGAGACTTCAATCATCGAATTCTGCCTTCTCTTCGGTATTTTTCATTCGGGGGAAGTGACCGGAAGCAAACCAACCTGATCCGGATCGGTTCCCTCTATATGCATTTCATGTCAGTGAGCAACAAATGAGGCGATGGCAAATCGGCACAATTCGATTTCATTCGGCATCCTTGAGTTGTGATGCGAGATGATGCGTCGAGAAGCCAATTGCATCCTTTAATGCCCGAAATTGCTGACGAGCAGCAATACGGTCGACCTGTTCCGATTTGACTGCCGCGATGAGAATATTCTTCGCCGTATGCTCAGTCGAAACGAATTCGATCAACCTAACCTTGTAACCGGAAACTTCGAGTAGCAGCGCGCGCGCCGCATCGGTCACGAGATCGGCGTGGCGCTGCTTCAAAAGCGGATACTTGATAAGGCCCTTGAGGCCTTCCCCGGTATCTTTGATCTGGGGCGCGATCTCATGCTGGCAGCATGGCGCCGACAATATCAGACGCGCGCCGCCGTTTATTCCGAACGCCATCGCATCATCCGTTGCGGTATCGCAGGCATGAAGCGCGATCACGACATCCGCCGATTGCGACGATGTGCGCGATGCTTCTTCCGCTACGAACGAAAGCCCGTCGAAGTGCAGCTCGTGCGCCAGCCGATTGCACAGCGCGACGAGATCGCCCCGCACCTCGACGCCCGTCATACGGCAGGCGCGACCGAGTGTCGTCGTCACATAGTCGTAGAATGCGAATGTCAGATAGCCCTTGCCCGAGCCGATATCGACGACGTTGAGCGGCTCGCCATCCTCGAACTCGCTTTCCGCAATCAAGTCCGCAGCGATTTCAATGAACCGGCAGATTTGCCGATACTTGCCCTGCATCGTTGGCTTGATACGACCATCTCGATCCGCCACGTCCAATGCTCGCAGATACGGTCGGTCCGGCGGAACGAGATAGGCCTTCTGCCGATCGTGCGGCAAAAGTCCCGCCGACTGCAATGTCGGCTTGCCGGACGACAAACGCGGCACGCCCTTGCGGCTATAATCGATCCGTACATCGCGATCGGTCGTGAACAACGTCGCGCTCATATATTGCTCGCCGACCAGTGCCCCGAAGTACTGAGCGGCGGCATCCGGCGCGATCGTCTTCGTTTCATCCTTGCGCGTGAAACTGGTAACGACCTTTATTTGCGTTTTGTCTTTGATTGCGACGAGCGTCGCAATGGCCTTGCGCGCTTCGCCTTCACCGCGAAACTTGCCCAGCGCCAGCCTGACGAAAGATGCGTCCTCGATAGCTGTCGTCAGCGCCACCAGGAACTCTGCCCGCGCGCCGTCTTCATCCGCGCTCACGTCGTCTGGTCGAAGCGGGCCTGCCGCCACGCCGCGACCTTCTCCATCAGCCATTCCCACGCCTCTTCCTCTCGCGGACCGGCCGTCTTCGAAATCGCAATCTCGAGATACTTCAGCTCGTTCTCGACCTTGTCCGGCCCCAGCATATGGAGGCGTGTCGTCAGCACCGCAAGCTCGAGGACGGCGGCCTGCGCGCGGTTGAAGCCTTCCCAGGGTTTGTGCATTTCCTCATCGACGATCGAGCACAGGAAACGTGGCCGCTGCTCGTCCTCGACAACCCGCTCGACCTTCAATTCCCAATGCGACACGCAATCGGCGAGCCGTTCGCCCTTGATGGTGCGCGTCGGCAGCAACGGCCATAGCTTTCGACCTGTGACCGCACCTGCAAAAATTCGCACGTCGTCGGTGTGGCTCGCGGCCGCAAATGGATTGGCCAGCAAATTCTCAAGCGTCGTCGAGGGCCGGAACGGCGCAATGACCCAATGCTCGCCATCGTCGATCAGGCCGAGCGGCGCCACATGGGCCTCGCCCCTGGTATTGAAGGTCGTCACGATTGTTTCGACGATACGAGGCATTAAGC
>JBEVLH010000142.1:0-9254 GCA_040509255.1 Hyphomicrobium sp.
CCGATGTACCTGCTTTACGAGCTCTCGATCCTGTCGGTCCGCATGGTCGAAAAGCGCCGCGCCGCCAAACTGGCCGCCGAAGGCGTCGCCGCCGCGACCGAAGCCGGCGAGGTCAAGGCGGAGTAGGGGCATGGTGGGGTGTTGGGCACTCCGTCATTAGTTTCACTGTCACCCCGGCGGAGGCCGGGGCCCATCCCGAGCCCCGTCCACTCCAGTGACCGTGCGGCTTGCCGTTCAGGCTGGATCCCGGCCTGCGCCGGGATGACGGCGTGGGTTAAGGCCAGCCGCTCCTTACAAGTTCATGCCACCGGAGACTTCGAGGCGCTGGCCGGTCATCCAGCGGTTTTCATCGCCGAGCAGCGCGGCGATCATCGGGCCGATATCGTCGGGGATGCCGACGCGGCCCATCGCAGTGGCCGACGCCACCATCTTGTTGAGCTCGGGATTGTCGCGCACGCGGCCGCCGCCGAAGTCGGTCTCGATCGCGCCGGGCGCCACGGCGTTGACCGCGATGCCGCGCGGCCCGAGTTCCTTCGCCATATAACGCGTCAACACTTCGATGGCGCCCTTCAACGAGCCGTAGACCGCAAAGCCCGGCGTCGCGAAGCGAGCGAGGCCTGAGGAAATGTTGACGATGCGGCCGCCGTCCTTGATGAGCGGCAGCAGCTTCTGCGTCAGGAAGAACACGCCCTTGAAGTGGACATTGTAGAGGCCGTCGAAATCGTCCTCCTTCATGTCGGCGATAGTGCCCGGCGCCGAGGTGCCGGCATTGTTGACGAGGTAATCGAAGGTGTCGCGGCCCCAGGTGTCTTTCAGCGCCCGCTTCACCTCGGCGACGAAGGCGTCGAACGTTGACGTCTTGCCGGCATCGAGTTGCAGCGCCACGGCCTTGCGGCCCAGCGCCTCGATCTCGGCGACCGCCGTGTCGGCTTCTGCCCGATTTGAATGATAGGTGATGATGGCGTCGATGCCGTGCCTGGCTGCGCTTATCGCCGTGTTGCGGCCGAGCCCGCGGCTGCCGCCTGTGATGATGGCGATCCTTCCACCTGATTTAACTGCATTTTCCTGTGCCATGATGATCTCCAGACAATGAATTTCGCTGGACTGGATCTAGGCGTGCCACCCGCATCGTTGAATGCCGAAACTCTCGAATTTCTTGCCTAATCCTCCGAAGCGGATTGGATGAGCGGTTTGAGTGCCCTATTATCACGTCACGCATTCCGCGGACCTCGGAGACGACCATGCAAACGGCCTTGATCGCCGCCCTCAACGCCTATGCCGACGGGAACGGCGGTGGCGAGGGCGCATTCGACACGCCGATCCCCGGCTTCGGGTTCATGCGGACGAGCCGAGAGACCATTCCACAGCATATCGTGTACCGGCCGTCGCTCTGCATCGTCGCGCAAGGCGAGAAGCAGGTGATCTTCGGCGACGCGCTGCTGACGTATCGCGAAGGTCAGGCGCTGATCGTCAACGTCGAGATCCCGGCCGTCGGACGTGTGACGAAGGCCAGCCGGGAAAAGCCGCTGATCGGACTCATCCTCGAACTCGATGCCGGCATCATGCGCGAGGTGATGGAAGAGCTCGACACGCCGCCGGTCCCCGACGACGACATCGGGCTTGGCGCGTTCGTCGCCGATGTCAGCGGCCCGCTCGCCGATTGCGTCGCGCGTCTCGCTCGATTGCTCGAAACGCCGATGGCGATCCCGGTGCTCTATCCCGCGATCATGCGCGAAATTTCGTTCTGGCTGCTCACGGGCGCGCACGGCCACGAGGTTGCCAAGGTCGTCCTTCCCAACAGCCGCACGCGGCGGCTTTCGGAAGCGATCCAGACGCTGCGCAACAACTTCACGCGGCACATCCGCATCGAGGAACTGGCCGACGTCGCGCACATGAGCCCGTCGTCGTTCCATCAGCACTTCAAGACGCTGACGTCGATGACGCCGTTGCAGTATCAGAAGCAGTTGCGGCTGCTGCGCGCGCGCCATCTGATGACCGACGGCAAGATCAACGTGTCGGACGCAGCATACCAGGTCGGTTATGAAAGCGCGTCGCAATTCAGCCGAGAATACGCGCGCATGTTCGGAACGCCGCCGAAGCGGGACGCACTGGAGCTGAAAGCGATGCCGCAGGAGCGCGCACTATAATGGCGCAGGACGCGCACGAGGCAGTTGTTGCCACCGTCGATGACAGTGCGCCGGTCGCGACGGTCACAACGGCGTGCGCGATCGTCGGGGCCGGGCCGGCGGGGTTGATGCTTGGACTGCTGCTGGCGCGCAGCGGCGTCGACGTCACGGTCGTCGAGAAGCACGGCGATTTTCTGCGCGACTTTCGCGGCGATACGATTCATCCGTCGACGCTGCAGGTGATGCACGAGCTTGGCCTCGCCGACGAGCTTCTGAAGCTGCCGCATACCGAAGCGCGCTCGCTGCACGCCGAGATCGGTGGGCGGGACATCACCATCGCGGATTTTTCATGGCTGCCGACGAAGAACCGTTTCATCGCCTTCATGCCGCAATGGGACTTTCTCGACTTCCTCACGCGCGAGGCGAAGCGCTATCCAAACTTCCGGCTGATGCTGCAGACCGACGTGACTGATCTCATCATCGAGGACGGCAGTGTGGCGGGGCTGCGCGCGACCTCTCCTGACGGGCCGGTGACAATCCGCTCGTCGCTGGTCGTCGGCGCGGATGGCCGCAACTCGATCGCGCGCACGCTCGCAGGCCTCGAGGTTGAAAGCTTCGGCATCCCGAGCGAAGTGCTGTGGATCAAGCTTTCGCATCTCGCCAGCGACCCACCCTACGTCATGGGGCATGCGGGGCCACGGCAGGGTTTCGTGATGATCGACCGTGGCGATTATTGGCAATGCGGCTACATCGTGCGCAAGGAGACGTATGCCGACATCAAGGCGGCTGGCGTCGAGGCGTTCCGCGCGATGGTCGCCGCGGTGTCGCCGCTGCCTGCCGACCGCGTGCAGGAGATCGGCTCGTTCGATGACGTGCATCTGTTGAGCATCCGCATCGACCGGCTGAAACAGTGGTGGCGGCCGGGACTTCTGTGCATCGGCGATGCGGCGCACGCGATGTCGCCGATTGGTGGCGTGGGCGTCAACCTCGCCATTCAGGATGCGGTTGCTGCCGCGAACATTCTGGCCGGGCCTTTGAAAAGCGGGCGGCTGACGGACAAGGATCTTGCAGCGGTCGAGAAGCGCCGGACGTTCCCGACGAAGGCGACGCAGAAGATCCAGCTTATGATGCGGCGGGACAAGAAGAAGCGTGAAGCCAGTGAAGCAACGCGCTCGGGGCCGCCGGGATTCATCAAAGGCATCGCGCGCTGGCCCATCCTCGCGCATCTCGCCGGGCGGCTGATCGGGCTCGGCTTCCGGCCCGAGCATGTGCGGATCAAAGCCGGCCTATGATCTGTCCCGTCCGTCATCACGTCATCCCGCCCAAGCCCCAGCGATCGACGTCGACACGTTGGCGTGGTCGGCCGCCCTTCCGGCATATTTGGCCTGGGCGGCCATTTCCGGGGCGGCGATGGCGTTAAAAATGCAATGATGGCAATGACGCCCGCGATTGCATGTGAACCTGCGGCGAATTTCCGGGTATTCGTCATTCGGCGGCGTTCCGTATAACGCCAGCGCAGGTAACGAGGCTTCTGGGGCTTGGACTCTCTGAAATTTACAACCGACATGGCGTTTACCTACGGCGAGCCGTCGCCGATGGGGCCGGGCATCGTTCGTCTGGTCGCGCCGAACCCAAGTCCGCTGACCTTCAAGGGCACCAACACCTATCTCGTTGGATCGACCTCGCTTACAGTGATCGATGCGGGGCCCGACAGCGACGAGCATCGCGCTGCGATCCTGAAGGCCGCGAACGGACGCGAGATCACGCACATCCTGTCAACGCATGCGCATCGCGATCACGTCGACGGTATCGCCAAGCTGAAAGCCGAGACGGGCGCGCGCGTCGCCGCCTATCCGCGCGATCCCGATGCTAATCGCGTCGCGCTCGAGAACTCGCCGTCGGGGCGCTTTTTCATCGACTATGATTTCACGCCCGACATCCGGCTCGCGGGCGGCGATACGATCGAGGGCGAGGACTGGGCGATGACGGCGATCCACACGCCGGGCCACGCGCCCGATCATCTGTGCTTCGCGCTCGAGGGCCGGCGCGTCGTGTTCTCGGGCGACCATGTGATGGCGTGGAACACCACCGTCATCGCGCCGCCTGAAGGCCGCATGGCCGATTACGAAGCGTCGCTGGCCATTCTGCTCGATCGCAGCGACGATGTTTTCCTGCCGGGGCACGGCGACCGGCTCAACGATCCGCAGCGGACCGTGAAAGCCTATCTCCTGCATCGCAACTGGCGGGAGAAATCCGTGCTCGATGCGTTGACGGCGGGGGCGACGACTATTCGTCGAATTGTGCCCCAGGTCTATCGCGACCTCGCGCCCCAGCTGCTCCCGGCCGCGACGCTTTCCGTGCAGGCGCACGTCGAATATCTGATCGAGAAAGGTTTGGTCGCTTCCGATCTGCCTTTGACGCCCGACCGCGCGCTTTCTCCGCTTTGAGCTTGGCTTTCTGGGCGGCGGCGGCTTCCTTGTCGGGATCGGGCACGGAGGCTTCGTAGCGGGTGGCGACTTCCTTCAAAATGGCGCGGACGTTTTCGGCGTTGCGGCCGAAGTCGATGGCGCCGTAGCGCGACGCCGAACGGACGTCGACGCGGGAGTTCTTGTCCTCGGCCAGCACGCGAATGACGACGTCGTCGACGAGGCCGAGGATCTGGGTGTGTTCGGATAACTCGATGAAGCCGGGCGAATCGTCTTCGTCCTCCGGCGGGACTTCGAGCGTGCTCTTGAGCTTCAGCTTGGCGATGGCCTGCATCACAAGCTCGTAGGTCTCGTCCGGCGTCCTCGGAAGGACGAGGCTCTTGAGATCGGGGTAATGGGCGCGCTGGAGAGCTGCGAACGTGTCACCGGGATAGGCGACGGGGTTAGCCTCGGGGCCGCGGTCATCCTTGGCTTCGGTAAACTCGGGCGGCTCGGCGAGGTCGGTCGAGACGTCGTTGATTGCGGGCGACCTGAGGCTCATGGCCCAAACGGTCACTGGCACGCCGAGGATCGCGAGCGCGACGATGGCGCCGCTAAACACCCGTGCCGCGCCTTGCCTTCCCGTTACCCAGATGTCGAGGCCGGCAACCAGCGCCATCACCAGCGCCAGCGCAGCGGCGGCGACGAGGAGATAGGCGATCGTCAGCGCGACCGGCGTCTGCAGCAGCGAGGCGCGGTGAAGGCCGGCAGTGACGAGCGCGGCGATGGCGGCGAAAATCGCGATGCGGCTCGTCCACGTCGCCAGGAACGACGGCGGCTGATCGGCGGCGTAATAGATCCGCGTCGAGCGATAGCGATCGCGCATCCGCCTTTTCGAGCGGCGTTCGTCAATGCGATCCGTTACCATCACAGCCTCGAGCGTCCCCTCTCCTTCGTCGTGCCGATCAATCTACCCCAAGCGCAGCCTTTTTGTGGTGGCCGCAGGGGTACATCACGGATAGAGGCGGGTTTTCTGCCAGGAGTCGCGCGGGGCGTCGCGGCGGAAAACGATGCGGTCGTGGAGGCGGAACGGCCGGCTCTGCCAGAATTCGATCTCGACCGGCAGAACACGGAAGCCCGACCAATACGGCGGCCGCGCGACGGCCTCATCCGGGAACTTGGCCTCGAAATGCTGGACCTTGGCCTCCAGCACGTCGCGCGACGACAGCGGTCGCGACTGATGCGAGGCCCAGGCGCCGATCCGGCTCAAGCGCGGGCGCGAAGCGAAATAGGCGTCGGCTTCGTCGTGCGAGGCCAGCGAGACCGGACCGCGGATGCGAATCTGGCGTTCGAGGCTCTTCCAGTGAAACAGCAGCGCCGCTTTCGGATTGGCGAGAAGCTCCCTGCCCTTCGCGCTTTCGAAGTTCGTATAGAAGACGAAGCCGCGGTCGACGCTTCCTGCCGGGTCGACGGTCTTCAAAAGCACGATGCGGACGTTCGGCAAGCCGCTGCCGTCGACGGTCGCGAGCGACATGGCGTTGGGATCGTTCGGCTCGGTCCGCGTTGCCTCGTCCATCCAGTCGTCGAAGAGCTGGAACGGATCGGTGGCGCCCGAGAAGTCCGGAGCGTTTTCGGGCGTCGGGGCCGACGGCGAGGAAGGGCGATTGTCAGTATTGGTCATGTTGCGTGCTCAACGCTCTATTTCTACCCGGGGTTTCCCCATCCCCCTCCCTACGAGGGGAGGAGATGTTTAGTCCATTTTAACCATACGCGCTCACAGTGCCCCCTGTCGCCTGAGTGCGGGCGGAGTCGAGTTTTCAAGTCGCGTAAAGGTCAGTTGCGTCATGTCAACGAATGCGTGCTTCTTTCCTTTAGCCGCGGCCGGCGCAACAGCATTCGCGCTGGTTGCGGCCATTTTCGTGCCGTTCGATTATTCCCTGGCGGCCAATCAGTCCAGTGGCGCCGCAGAAGTCGCAAAGCCCGGCGCCCAACTCAAATGGTCCGAGGTCAAGGCGGTCGACGCCCATCCCGCTCTCGATCAGGACGATGAATACACCGCGCTCGAAAGCGTCCAGCTGGCGCTGACGGAAGTCGCGGACGGGGCGAGCTACGTCTGGCGGCGCGAGCACGGCAAGCTGTCGGGCGTCGTGATGCCGATCTCCTCATTCAAAGATACGCGCGGCGCCGTGTGCCGCCATGCCGTCGTCGTGCTCAGCGGCGTCGACGCGACGAAGCGGACCGAGATCGTCGCGTGCCGTTTGGCGACCGGCATCTGGCAGCTTGAATCATAAGTTTCCCCAAACTATCGATCCTCCCAGACCAATGAAAAAGGCGGCCCCTCCGGGTCGCCTTTTTTTGTTGGCGCGTGCGCCGCCCCCCCCGGGGAGCCGGCCGCGCGCGCATGCGTGATGGTTCGTTCTTTTGGAGTTGCTGATCCCGTCGCTAACGAGACATCCTCGTTTCCCTCTCCCCTTGGGGAGAGGGTCAGGGCGAGGGGGACGTCGGACATCCCCTCACCCGTCGCTTCGCGCCGGCCTCTTCCCAAGGGGACAGGCAAAGGGCGGCGTCGTCAAAACAGCATGACGCTGACGGCGGCGGCGGGGATGACGGCGAGGACCAGGAACAGCGCGAGTTCGAGCCGCTCGTTGCGCGCGACAAGAACGATCGCGGGCAGCACGAAGACGACGAAGAGCGCGAGGATGATCACCGTCACGCTGCCGACGACGATATTGGTGATGGCGTTGCTCTCACCCGGCTGATGAAAGACGACGAGGTAGAAGATCGCGGCCACCGTCTCGATGGCTGCAAGGACCGCGGTGATGAGGCGGAGGGGCCGAGCTTCCGAGGATGTCTCAGTCAATTGGTGGTCTCCGCGTTGCTTGCACTGCAACTCACTCGTCGCCATTTGCGTTGCGTAAGTTATCCACAGGTTGCGAGCAGCCGCCCACAGGCGCTCGGCGACGAATCGAGAATGATTGCCCCGATATGGGGGACACCGATGCTGGCTTTTACATCGATACTGCTGACAGCGCTTGCGGCTTTTGCCGGCGCACCGATCTGGGTGGCATTTCTCGGAGCGGGAGCTTTGTTTTCGGTTTCACTCCGCGAGCAGCGCAAGTTCGCTTCGCGGTTCGCGAACCTCGGAATGTCTCACGTGCTCACAATGGCGCATTGGCAAAGCGCCGGACACGCGCTGTTGGCCAGCGGCGCGGCGTTTGCGTTGGGCTGGCTCGTGCATACTGCGAGTTGAGCGGTTCAATGAAGCGTTGCGCCGGTGGGGCCGTTATGAGGGCCTCCGTCTGACGTTCTCAAAGCATTTTTAATTCTCGCGAGCCCGTTTTTGGCCTTCTCGTTATCAATTCGCTTGTAAATTTCACGCGCGATTTCGAAATGAGGAGGGGCTTGCCTTATATGCCCGAGTTCCCACTGGACTTTGGCAAGCATCTCGTGGAGTTCTGCTTCTTCAAGCATGTCCGACCCGTGCAAGTTTGGGAGCGTCCGAAGCGCATCCTTGAGCCGGTTGCACGCGATCAAAGGGGTGGGCGGTGTCGCTTTCATAGCGATCTCAGCCTGATATCGAAATGCGCGTGAACGGACGAGCGACTTATCTTGAGACGCCGTGAGTCCGATCAATCTATCCAAAGTCACTTCCGCTTCTTCCTTGTCGCCGAGACACAGCTGCATAAGGCTCGCATATTCCAGCGCTTCGAAAGCCGTGCGATCGGCCTTGAACGCTTCCATGAAATGAGCAAGTGCTCGATCACACGCCTCGCTATTGATCTTTGGCTCTGGGAAAAGTGTCGAACCGCGGGACGCCTCCATAGCGCCCTTCAGCAAGTGTGCCGTCGCCAGTTGCGATTTGAGTGAGTGAAGATTTCGCCGAGCAGCCTCGTTTTGTTTTGTCAGCTGCTCAATGGCTGTCGACAATTGAAACTCAACCAGTCCTAACTGAGGGGGAAGAAAATAACGTCCCCATCCTAACTCTCTCACCGCTTCTCCCAATTCGTCGGATGCGAACGCCGGAGATTCAAAACTACGAGAAGGGCCGGGACGTTCTACGAGAGCGCGCAATACCGGCCGAGCACGAGGGAGGCGTTTCTCTTCGCGGTCAAGAAAATCTTGGATCCGAAAATAGAGCCTGCTTTCTGCGTATTGGTAGCTTTTGTAGATCGCGTAAACGCCGCTAAGGATTGTGAAGAGCGGCGCAATTAGCTTTGCCGACCCCTCTAAGGACTTCTGGTACCAGTCGGCTGCTTCGAAAATATAGCGGCGCGCCGCCTCATAAAACGCCGCGACTGTTTCGGCGGGCGGCCCGATTGCAATGCCGACGATTGCCAAAACAACGATTAAGAAAATTGCCGGCGCAATTGTAATCCAAAAGCTTTTGGCTGTACTCATCCCCAACACCCCCACGCAACATACTTAGCCCGCACCCAATGCGTTAACTATGCGCAGAGCAGATGAGATGTACAGGTCTTATCGTGCAGAATTGATCCCGCAGTGCGGCGCGGACACGCCACCTCCACTCCCCTCAAAAAAACTTATCCCCGCTCTCGCGGCCGCGCACATAATCGCGTCGCCCGTCCGGTGAAGGGTTCGCGCGCAAGGCGTTGCGTCGGGCTCGGATGGGGCAGCCTGACCCGGGGCGAACGCGCGCTTCCGGACAAGGCGATCGGCAGGTCCGCACGGGGTGAGAAGCCCGTGTGCGGAGCATCCCGCTTGC
>JBEVLH010000143.1:0-3886 GCA_040509255.1 Hyphomicrobium sp.
TTAACGCGCAGTTGACCCTTGCTTCTTGGCGGACATGGGATCGGAATGTGGCACGCTCGGATCAAATAGGGTTTCGCGGAAATTCAAATGCGTTTTGTTGCCTAGCGGCATCATTTGATTTCGCGGCGTGCAATCCGCGAATGCGAGAACCCGGAAAACGCCGGCTTGCGGCATGGAAACATTGCAATTAGGGTCCGCGCCGCTTAGTTCGCCGGTGCGAAAAAGAAATCCCAGTTTCGATCATAGGCCGCTGACATCATGGGCTTCATCGCCGACAGTCTGAACCGTATCCAACCCTCCGCCACCATCGCCGTCTCAACGAAGGCGCGCCAGCTCAAGGCGCAAGGGCGCGATATCGTGTCGTTGTCCGCTGGTGAACCCGATTTCGACACGCCGCAGAACATCAAGGACGCGGCCAAGCGGGCGCTCGACGAGGGCAAGACGAAATATACCGACGTCGACGGCATTCCCGAGCTGAAAGCGGCGATCGTCGCCAAGTTCAAGCGCGACAATGGTCTCGACTACAAGCCGAGCCAGGTTTCGGTCGGCACGGGCGGCAAGCAGGTGCTTTATAATGCGCTGCTTGCGACGCTCAATCCGGGCGATGAGGTCGTCATGCCGGCTCCGTGCTGGGTGTCGTATGCCGATATCGTGCTGCTCGGCGGCGGCAAGCCGGTGTTTGCCGAGACGACGCTGGAAGACGGCTACAAGTTGAAAGCCGACGCGCTCGAGAAGGTGATTACGCCGAAAACGAAGTGGTTCATATTCAATTCGCCGTCGAACCCGACGGGCACGGCCTATTCGGCGGCTGATCTCAAGGTGATCACGGACGTTCTCCTGCGCCACCCGCACGTGTGGGTGTTGACGGACGATATGTACGAGCATCTGCTTTACGACGGGCTGGAGTTTGCAACTCCGGCGCAGGTCGAGCCGAAGCTTTATGAGCGGACGTTGACGATGAACGGGCTGTCCAAGGCCTACTGCATGACGGGCTGGCGGCTTGGGTACGCGGCCGGACCGGAACCGCTGATCAACGCGATGCGCAAGCTGCAGTCGCAGTCGACGTCAAACCCGTCTTCGATCGTGCAGTGGGCGGGTGTCGAAGCGTTGAACGGCCCGCAGGATTTCATTGCCGCGAACAACAAGATCTTCGTCGAGCGGCGCGATCTTGTTGTCAGCATGCTCAACCAGGCAAAGGGCATTCGATGCCCGAAGCCGCAGGGCGCCTTTTATGTCTATCCGAGCATCAAGGCGACGATTGGCAAGACCAGCAAGGGCGGGGTGATGATCAACACCGACGAGGACTTCGTCACGGCACTGCTTGAAGAAGAAGGTGTTGCGGTGGTCCACGGCGCGGCGTTCGAAGGCTCGCCGTCGTTTCGTGTTTCCTATGCCGCGTCAACGGAGTCTTTGAAGGACGCCTGCACCCGCATTCAGCGGTTCTGCGGAAACCTGAGCTGAAAACACGAAGCGCGCGATCTTGGTCGCGCGCTTTCAATTTCTGATTATTGATCACGCCAAAGGCCGACCGTCTCAGGCCGGGGTCGCGCCGTGATGAACGAAGCGGTCGGTGAACCAATCCCACGCGTTGGCGACGTAGCCGGCGATCGGCTTGCCATCAACTGCTGGCACCACGGGGCGCCAGATGGCAATTTCGGTGGCCGGTTGAGACTTGAACTCGAACACCGTCGGTTCCGCACCGAACGTTTCGGGCAGCTGTTCCTCGGCGGCCATGACATATCCGGCAGCGTTGGCCGCGGACATCAGCGTCTCGATACTCATAACCTTGCCTCGCAGTTCTGAGCCATTTTTCCCTCTGGCTCATTCGGGATTCCTCGCCAGTGCCCTTGGAACGCGCGAAACACCCGAAGAGTTCACAATGCGACAAGTTTAAAGTTATTCAAGTTATTTTTGCCTTTCCGATGAGTGCCGACATACATGCGCCGCAAAGTAGGTTTGGCGCCGCAGTAAATTTTGCATCTCGATCGCGCAATCTCCCGCAGCGCAATAGAACCCAATCACGAAACTGTGCGGCGAAGGCGAATTGTCTGTACGCGGCTTTGGAGCGAGCATCACGTAGCCGCTCTCTTCCGAGGTGCGGGGTGCGGCGAGCCAAGGTCGCGCGCCTCGCAATCGGAGGCAATCATGACACGTTCAGATGGCCCAAAAGGCGGAAACGGCATTCAAAGTGGCAGGGTAGGGGTCCGGCGTTCGCGCTGCGTCGCGCTCATCGGACCCTTCGCCAGCGGAAAGACGACACTTCTCGAAGCCATCCTCGCGCGCACCGGATCGATTACGCGCGCGGGTTCGATAACAGGCAAATCGACCGTCGGCGATAATACGCCGGAAGCCCGCGATCACGTGATGAGCGTCAATGTGAACGTCGCGGACGCGTCGTTCCTCGGAGATCAATTTACCTTCATCGATTGTCCTGGCTCCGTCGAGTTCGCCCACGAAGGCGCGCTGGCGCTGCCGGCTTGCGATATGGCTGTTGTCGTGTGCGAAGCCGACCCGAAACGCGTCTCGGCATTGCAGGTGATCCTGAAGCAGCTCGACGATGCCGGCGTGCCGCACATGCTATTCCTGAACAAGATCGATGCGTCGCTCACCCCGGTCCATGAGGTCATTCCGAGCCTGCAGCCGGCAAGCGCGAGGCCGCTGGTGCTGCGGCAGATCCCGATCTGGGAGAACGGGATCGCGACGGGGTTCGTCGATCTGGCGTCCGAGCGGGCTTACGTTTACCGCGAGCACGCGGCCAGCACCATCATCGAGCTGCCCTCGGCGATCGCGGCGCGCGAAAAGGAAGCGCGGTTCGAGATGCTCGAAAAGCTTGCCGATTACGACGACGAACTAATGGAGCAATTGCTCGTCGATATCCCGCCGCCAAATGATCGGGTATTCGACGACCTTACGAAAGAGTTGCGCGACGGATTGATATGTCCGGTGCTGATCGGATCGGCCGAACACGGGCACGGCATCCTTCGGCTGCTCAAGGCGCTGCGCCATGAGTGCCCGACCGTCGAGGACACGGCGAAGCGGCTTAAGCTCGATGGAGCGAAGTCCGCGGCGTATGTGTTCAAGAGCGTGCACACCAAGGCGGGAGGCAAGCTGTCGTTCGCGCGCGTGTTTGCCGGCGAGATCGCGGACGGTGCCATAGTGACAGGTGCAGCGGGCCAAGAAGAGCGGGTTGCGGGCATCTTCACGGTTCGCGGTGAAGAGACGATCAAGCGCGGTACCGCCAACGCCGGGGATACGGTGGCGCTGGGAAGGCTAGATTCGATCCATTCCGGCGAGTCGATTGCGGTCGGCAAGGGCGCCGTTCAGCAAGTGGCTGTACCCAAAGCGCCGCAGCCGGCGCTGGCGATCGGACTGGGCCTCAAGGATCGCAAGGATGAAGTGAAGCTGTCGTCGGCGGTGGCGAAACTCGTCGACGAGGATCCGTCACTGACGCTCGAACACAATGCCGACATGCATCAGATTTTGCTCCACGGGCAGGGCGAAATGCACCTGCGGGTCGCGCTCGAACGGCTGATGCGCAAGTACGGCATCGACGTGACGCGTGAGAAGCGGCGCATCGGATACAAGGAAACGATCCGAACCGCGACGGAGGTGCGCGCGCGACACAAGAAGCAGTCGGGTGGTCATGGCCAGTTCGGCGACGTGAAGATCGATATCAAACCGTTGCCTCGAAGCGGCGGCATCGCGTTCGGCGAAAAGATCACCGGCGGGGCTATTCCGAAGAACTTTATTCCGTCGGTCGAGATCGGGGTGCGCGACTATCTCTCGGAAGGACCGCTGGGCTTTCCGGTGGTCGATGTGGCGGTGACGCTGACGGACGGCTCGTATCATACGGTCGATTCATCCGACATGGCGTTTCGCCAGGCCG
>JBEVLH010000144.1:0-5197 GCA_040509255.1 Hyphomicrobium sp.
TGCGTAATTTTCAGTTCACCGGCGAGCGCGCGCCCCGAAATATCGCCCGATGCATCGGTGAGATAAAAGCGTTTTTCGTCGATTTCGAGCGTGCCCGCTGCCGAATACGGGCCATCGGCATTGATGTCGATCGGCATGCCCGACTTGTCGGCCCAGGCCTTCAGGCGCGCAAAGCTGGTGCCGCCGACAAATCCGTTGCCAGCGAAGCTGAATTTTCCGTCTTTGGTTTTGAGGTCGCCCGAGAGATCCAGTCGTGATCCACCTGGTAGGCTCACCTTGAACGTCTTGAGGTGTGTGACGTTGCCTTGGCGGTCTGCATCGACAGACAGACCGCCTGCGTTCTCGCCGCCGATCTTCACTTGCTCCAGATTTATCTTCGCCGAAGCCGTGGTGTCGCCGGCCACCGATTGCATCAAGCCGAGCGCAAGTTGCTTCAGCTTCTCGAAAGACGCGCTGCCCTTCCCCGCACCCGACAGCCAATCGACGTCAAGCCATTTCGAATTGAGCGTAAGATCGAGACGCGGCGACGCCGTCCACGTTGCAACCGCCGATCCCGATACAGTCTGCGCGACAGCCGCGCTGTCGGGCGACAGCGCGAGATTTTGGATTTTTGCGCCAAGCGCGTCGGCGGTGACATCGGACTTGAGATCAAGCAGAGGCGGCGCGCCCTTTCCGGGTTCAAGAACCGTATCGCTGCCTGGCACCTGGATCTTCCCGGTCCAACGTCCCTTGAATGTCGTCTTCTCGCTGAGATCGTGAACCCGCCCGTCGAGCAGAAAAGTATTCGGCGAACGATCGGCCTTGGCGGAAAGCTTCAGCGCGAATGAGCCGTCGTCGGCCGGAACATCGGTCGCGAATTTGACCTCGTGCTCGCCCCCCGACCACGACGCCGCGCCTTTGAATCGGAACGGTCCTTTGGCGCCGTCGGCCGAAAATTCACCCAGGATTCCGTCAACCGACGCGATCCGTTCCGAGGCCGCGTTATAGAGCGCGATCGCGCCGTCCGTGATCTGCACCGACCGCAAAGCGACATCATGGGGAACGAACGGCAGGTCGCCGCCTTTGAACTCGAGCTTCGTCCAGTTGCCGATGCCGTTTTCGTCGATGGCCAGCGTCAACACCGGCTTTTCAAGCTCGATCTGGCTCGCTTCCAACACGCCTCGCAGGAGCGCCGGCCCGGATAGCCACATGGTGAAGCTGTCAGCCTTGACGAACGGTTCTCCCGTCTGGCCGGTGACGCTCGCAATCCGGATCTTCTCGAACCGGACGTAGGGAACGGGCAGAAGCTTCAGATTGACGGAGCCACCGACGCGAACGTCCCGTCCCAGCACCTTCGAGGCCTCTTCCTCGAAGACGCCGCGATAGCTGTTCCAGTCGATGAAATTCGGCACGGCGAAAAGAGCCGCAAGAACAGCGACGAGAAGCCCGCCTAAGAATAAAAGCCCGTTGTTCATGAACATCTCTAGAGCCGCGCTTGACACGCAAAGCACAGTTGCAGACGTGCCGAAGCGTCGGCCTTCCCACGCGCTCCTGTATGACACGATGGTACGTCACTCTGAACTCGAAATTTGGCTCCTTTCCAGGCGTTTGACGATTTTTCGGGCCTATTTCAGTTTGCTGTTGCTGGAAGCCGCGGCCCCGCGCCGCGCAGGTTGTAGGATCAGCTACGGTAGTTTACCTGAGTTCCATGACCTCGATTCCGAAGCCGGACGCAGCGAGCGGCGGAGAAATGCCGCACGACGATGACGACCCGCCGTTCGATCTGCCCGAAGCGCCCCGCGCACCTGACCGCGAGACGGCCAAGCCCGGCTTGTCGATTTCCGCGCGCGCCGTCGCCGCTTCGCACGGCAAGCCGACCTATCTTGACGGCCTCAATCCCGAGCAGCGCGAAGCCGTCGAGACGACCGAAGGTCCGCTTCTGGTTCTAGCCGGCGCCGGCACCGGCAAAACGCGTGTTCTGACGACTCGCATAGCCCACATTCTGGCGACCGGACTAGCGTACCCTTCTCAGATGCTCGCCGTGACCTTCACGAACAAGGCCGCGCGCGAAATGCGCGAGCGCATTGGTTCGCTGATCGGCGGCACCGTCGAGGGCATGCAGTGGCTCGGCACCTTTCACTCCATCGGCGTCAAAATCCTGCGCCGGCACGTCGAACTCGTCGACCTGAAGCCGGGCTTCACGATTCTCGACGACGACGATCAGGTGCGGCTGTTGAAGCAGGTGATTGACGCCGCCGGCATCGATAAGGACCGCTGGCCCGCACGTCAGCTCGCCAACCTGATCGACAGCTGGAAAAACCGCGGATTGACCCCTGACAAAGTCCCGGAAGGGGAATCGTTTTCCTTCGCCGGCGGAAAAGGCAGGGCGCTTTACACCGCCTATCAGGCCCGGCTCAAAGATCTCAACGCCTGCGACTTCGGCGACCTGCTGCTCGAATGCATCCGGCTTTTCCGCGAGCATCCGGACGTTCTCGCCGACTACCACCGCCGCTTTCGCTATATCTTGGTCGACGAGTATCAGGACACCAACGTCGCTCAGTACCTGTGGCTGCGTCTCCTGGCGCAAGGTTCGCCCAACATCTGCTGCGTCGGCGACGACGATCAGTCGATCTATGGCTGGCGCGGCGCCGAAGTCGACAACATCCTCCGTTTCGACAAGGATTTCCCCGGTGCGAAAGTTATCCGGCTGGAACGCAACTATCGCTCGACCGCCAACATCCTTGCCGCCGCCTCAGGCCTTATTGCCAAGAACAAGGACCGCCTCGGCAAAACGCTTTTCACCGATGGCGATGCCGGCGCGAAGATCAACATTGCCAACTTCTGGGACGACGAGGCCGAAGCCCGCGCCATCGGCGAGGACATCGAAAACCTTCAGCGCGCCCGCGAAGCATTGAACGACATGGCGGTGCTGGTCCGCGCGTCGTCGCAGATGCGCGCCATCGAAGACCGCTTCATCACGCTCGGGCTGCCCTACCGTGTCATTGGCGGTCCGCGCTTTTACGAGCGCCAGGAAATCAAGGACGCCATTGCCTACCTTGATGTTGTTTCGAACCCCGCCAACGACCTGAAATTCGAACGCATCGTCAATGTTCCGAAGCGTGGCCTCGGCGATACGACGATCAAACGCATCCACGCGCTGGCGCGGTCACGCTCGATTTCGCTCTATCAAGCCGCGCGCGAAATCATCGAGACCGACGAACTCACTCCCAAAGCCAGAAAATCGCTGTTCGACATCACGCAATCGTTCGAACGCTGGCGCGCCAGCGTCGACCGCATGCGGCACACGGATCTCGCCGAGCTGATCCTGGACGAGGCGGGCTACACCGCGATGTGGCAAGCCGACAAGACCCCACAAGCCCAGACCCGCCTCGAAAACCTCAAAGAACTCGTGCGTTTCATGCACGACTTCGACTCGCTGCAGGGGTTTCTCGAACACGTGTCGCTCGTCATGGATGCCGATCAGGGCAGCGACGGCGATCGCGTCTCGCTGATGACCCTTCACGCCGCCAAGGGACTCGAGTTCGGCATCGTCTTTCTGCCCGGTTGGGAAGAAGGCCTCTTTCCGCATCAGCGTTCGCTGGATGAAAGCGGTAAGTCTGGCCTCGAAGAAGAACGCCGCCTCGCCTATGTGGGCCTCACCCGCGCCAAACGCCGGGCCAAGATTTCCTTCGCGCAGAACCGGCGCACGCACGGCCTTTATCAGTCGGCGCTGCCATCGCGCTTCGTTGACGAGTTGCCGGAAGCGACGGTCGAGGTCATCGAAAGCGAAATGCCTTACGGCGGCCGCCAAAATCCGTTTGGCTTCGGCGGCTCGTTCGGACCGAGCCGCTTCGATCGCGCCGGCGCATCAGAACCGTTCAAATCAACCTACAACACGCCCGGCTGGCAACGCGCTCAGCAATCGTGGAACTCCAACAGCGATCCGAAAAAGAAGTCGCGCGGACCGCTGACGCTCGAAGGTGAGTTGGTCGCCGCGTCGACCGCTGCCGCGCCGTCTTTCAAATCCGGCACGCGCGTGCGCCATGAAAAGTTCGGTCCCGGAACTGTCGTCAACGTCGATGGTAACAAGCTGACGATCGATTTCGACGACGGTTCGACCAAGCGCGTCGTCGCAAGTTTTGTTGACGTTATATGACGGACGAGATATCGTTAATGCTCGGACGGCGTCTAAATTCCGCCGCCGGTTTCTTCATATCGCCGCATTCCTAAAGCATGGTTGTCCACAGCTCGTTGAGCGTGGGGGTTCATCAGCTATGCAGGTCTTCGCGATGCCGGAACGTCACCGGACGATTACGTGTGCCTGCGCGTTAAGTGCCTGAAATTAAATGCAGAAAAACTTTTCTAGAGCATGAAACTCAGGCGGGGGATCTTGGTTTGGGAGGGTAGAGCCGGTGAAAGGAGCTATCCATGAGCACTTACCGCTTTCCTTTGAGGGGTAAGATCTGCGTCGTTACCGGGACGGACGGGGAAGTCCTGACGCGACGTATTGGTGTTCAACGTGATTTGAGCCGTGCGAAACGGCGCAATTACGCACTCGCCGATATGCAGCAGCCGCTGACCGAGGAGGAAGTTCGTAATCTTCCGGTCGCACATCGCTATTCGTCTTGAAGATCGTCAAGGCCGTTGCATCGAGACTCAGTATGACCGGCATCGCCAAAAAGCGGTGCCGTTTATTTTTTGCCATACAGCTCAGGCGGCTTCCGCCGTCCGCACCTTCAACAAATCCCATGCCGCATTGACCTGCTTGATCCGCTGCTCGCGATAGCGGCGATCGGCATCGTCGCGCGCATGATCGGGATGCCATGACATCCGCAACGCATCGACGATCTTTTTTACCGCCGCATCCGGTGCATCGGCATTGAGGCCGAGAGCGCTATAAGCTTCAAAGACAGTCGACGGAACATCCGCATCCGGCACAGCGGTCCGCGTGTCATCGGCCACCGGCATCGCGCCTTGCGCGATCCGCGCGATTCGATCGAGATCCCGCATGACGGCGCGAACAGCCGACCTCAGCCGGTCGACTTCCATTTGCGGCCAGCGCCGGCCGAGTTCCGAGATCCGGTCATGCAAGCCACCGAGTTCTGAATTCAGGACATCTCGCAGCAGCAAATCGCGAGGAAGCATCGAGACCAGAATGTCGGCCTCGCGATGCCGCCCCCTGACCGGCGCAAGCGGATCGGGCATATCCTCGTTGGGG
>JBEVLH010000145.1:0-6146 GCA_040509255.1 Hyphomicrobium sp.
TGCGCGCGAGTGCGGCCCTGCACGATGAGCGCTTCAAGGCGCTTATCGCGCTGCAGGCTCAATACATGTTCGACACGTTCGGCAAATTTCCGGCCACGATCCCGTCGGTCTCCATCCTCATGTATCTGCAGGCTCACCACCTCGATACGGAGTACTACGACAAGCTGTTCAAGCCGGGTGCCTATCTGCCGACACATGCGCATCATCATGCGCACTGGCACGGGCGCGATCCGCAGGCTTGATGCGAGCGGCGCGACGAGCGCCCTCTATCGCCGAAATCCTTTGGAACGTAGTTCGGGTCAGCGATCTCGGCATCGACGCTCAGAAGGGCAGAAATCCTCCGCCAAATGAGTTAGAGGAGCGCTTTGGCACGGCACGGCGTCCGCCACTGCGATTGCGCTTCAGATATCTCCTGGCGTCCGGATCTCCCAAGTCGGCGGCCTTTTTGAGCCATGCCCGCCCCTCCGTGGTCATACGGGAACCGCCTTTTCCCTGAATTAAAGCGAGGCCGTAATCGTACATGCCAACGCGATCGCCCGCTTCGGCGGCCTTCTGGTACCAACGCCGGGCGTCGGGAAGATTACGGGGACCGCCCAAACCGTTTTCGAGCAAAAAGCCATACAGAGGCATCGCGAACGCACACCCGCCCTCCGAACCACTTTCGGCCCATTTGCGCGCCAAAGCATGATTCACCGGAACGCCTTGCCCGTGCGCATAGATCGTTGCGAGCATGCCCATGGCGTCGGCATCGCCCTTCTCAGCAGCCTTTTGGGACCACGCGCGGGCTCCGCCTAAATCTTTCGGGCCGCCCGCTCCGTTGTACAAAGCGTTGGCATAGTAGGTCATCGCGCGCACCAGCCCCTGTTCGGCCGCCTTCTGATACATCTTGCGCGCCGCTTGGGCGTTTGCCGGCCCGCCCGTGCCAGTTTCGAAATAGTAGCCCATTCTATAGAGCCCGCGGGCGTCGCCCTGGTCGGCGGCACGTTGAAACCACGAGCGAGCTGCCACGAAATCTTGCGGTCCCCCTTCCCCATCTTGAGAAAGATAGCCCATCCAAACCATTGCCTGGATATTGCCGGCGGTCGCTGCCTTCTCAAACCAGGAGCGCGCAGAGGCGAGGTCTTTTGGGCCGCCTTCGCCGTTGCGTAGCATCATGGCCAGATTGAACATCGGCTCCGAAAGATCACCGCTCTTTGCGGCCGCTTCGTACCATTTTCGAGCCTCCGGCAGGTCTGCGCTGCCGCCCAAGCCTTTCTGAAGAATCGAGCCCAGAAGATTCATTGCAGACGCATTGCCTGCATTGGCGGCGCGCAACAGCAGATCTCGCGCCTGGGTCAGGTTTCCCTCGTTATATGCCTTGGAACCAGCTTCCCAAAGTGCCGAGCCATTAGCATCGGCGGCTCCAGCGCGCGCGTCGACCTGACCGCAGGCGATTGCGAGCAGCGCTGCCAATGCGAAGACGAATATGCGCAGCAAATTCTTCTCCGTCTGGCCAGGATATTTCAGGCGACTCACGAAAGGCAGGGTACGGCTCCATCATCGACGATGACACCCAGATAAGCGCAGCCAATGCGGGTTTTGAATGATGGCGTGTTCTGCGAGCTTAGTTGGAGTGGGATAACTCACACGAACGTCAGAGGACTGAAGCGCTTGCTGACGGCGTTCGACCCTTGAAAGCGGATTGCCGACGGTGGTTTGCAGTCACAATTCGGAAATGACCGATCGGGTTGCGGACTGTCCGGTTTTCCGAATTGACTTCCAGCATTCAAGCGGTCCGCCGCTAGTGTACTTGCCGGTTGGGCTCTCTGAAAAATTTAGAGGTCGTGCCGCCGAACCTTTTTGCGCGGTACATGGCAACGTCGGCGGCGTGGAGGATGTCGTCGGCGGTCTCGCCATCTTCCGGAAAAAATGCAATTCCGATGGCCGCTCCGACGATCTGAGCGTGACCATCCACCTGAATGACATCCTGCAATGCCCTCGAGAACCGGTTACTAAGTTCGTCGGCGTCATCGTGGGATTGGAGGTTATTTGCGATGACCGCAAATTCATCGCCTCCGAGGCGTGCGAGAATATCGTTGTTCCGCATCGCCGCATGCAAGCGCTGGCCAACCACGCGCAGGACAGCATCGCCTGCCTTGTGGCCGAACTTATCATTCACGCATTTGAATCCATTGAGATCGATGAGATAGACCGCCGTTATTGTTCCATTTGGAGTGTGGACCAGATGGTCCAGCGCTGCCCTGAAAGCACGGCGGTTCGCTAAACCCGTAAGTGAATCCCTCGCCGCTAATAGCCGCTGCTCGTGCAGTTCCTGATCGCGTGCCCGGTCTTGGCGCTCCTCAAGCAACCTGCGCCACACGAAGGCAATGCTACCCAGAAACGTTGCTCCAAGCAGGAAGCACCATTCCCCGAACGTGATTTCCCGTTCTCGGGGTGTAAGGTCCGACCAGAACTCTGCGAAGTCGTAGGAGAGGCAGGCCAGCGCCAAGGCACAAAGACCCGTGACGAGAAACGCCAGATCAAAGGAACTCGTCAGTGGATGCCGACGGATTGTATTGGCGATTAGACTCAAAGGACGCACGTTTCCCTCCTGACCCATCGTAAGGTCGCGGCCATTGTGGAGGGGTTAACTGCGCATCGAAAATACCGGTGATCCGCTGGCATTTTCGGGCCGGCGGGGGCGGCTAAAAGTTTCTACACGTTAAAACTCTCGCGAGCGTCTTTGTGAAGAACACGTAAAAATAATTGCGCGCGAAACGCCTAATCCGGCGAAAAGACCGACATTGGAATTTGCCGAAAATAATCTCGGATCACATGCCATTAGAGAAATGGCGCGAGAGACGGGACTTGAACCCGCGGCCTCCGCCGTGACAGGGCGGCGCTCTAACCAACTGAGCTACTCCCGCAATCCAGAAAGTGACGGGCGCCGAAGCGCCCGCCGTCACAGGGTCGAAATACGTGATGCCTGCCCCGCCGTCAAGCCGGAGTTCGGACGGAAGAACGCGCCGGGCTTTGGGCCTTAGCGGGAGGGCAGAAAATCGCGTTTGCCGATCTCGATGCCGTTGTGCCGCAGGATGTCGTAAGCGGTCGCGCAGTGGAAATAGAAGTTCGGGAAGGCGACATGGAGCAGGTATTCCAGTCCGCTCAACGTCACCTCCTGACCGCCGACCTTAAGTGTCACCTTCCGAGTCTCGGCGCCTTCGAACTGCTCCGGCTTATAGCCCGCGAGGAGCGCCTGAATTTTCGCGATGCGCGCCTTCAGCTCCGGCAGTGTCGTTTCGTTGTCGGGAAAGCTCGGGACCTCGACGCCGGCGAGGCGAGCCGGCGCCGCCTTCGCGAAATCGGTCGCAAGCTGAACTTGGCGCGTCAGAGGGAACATGTCGGGAAAGAGACGCGAGCCAAGCAGGACCGCGAAGTCGATTTTGCGGTCAGGAGCCTGAGCCGCGGCCTTATCGAGGAACGCCTCCAGAGCGGCGAGTTGTTTCTGGAAGGTCGGGATCGCGACGTCGTAGAGCGAAATAGGCATTGGCAGCGCTTCCATCGTTGTCTGATGGCGCGGCATACACGGGTGCGGGACTGGCGGCAATCTATGGATGTGCCCGCGGTGCCGCGTTTTGGGCCGCGGGCGACAACGATGGGCAACGCCGTGTTTTGGAATGGTGGGCGGTGAGAGGGTCGAACTCCCGACATCCTCGGTGTAAACGAGGCGCTCTACCACTGAGCTAACCGCCCGACGCGCCATTTGCTAGTCGGTCTGCAAAAGGCTGTCAAAACAAACACGCGCGCCACTTTCGCAGCGCGCGTGAAGAAAGGTCACGACGTCGAACCTCAGTTGAGGTTGAGCGCGTCCTTGAGGCCTTTCGCGGGCGTGAATTTCGGCACGCGCGAAGCCGGGATCTGGATGGTCTTGCCAGTTGCCGGATTGCGGCCTTCGCGCGCCTTGCGGGCAGCGACCTTGAAGGTTCCGAAATCCGGGATGCGAACTTCATTGCCGTCCTTCATCGCGGCGCGAATGTGGGCGAGAACGGCATCAACAACGCCGCTCGCCTTTTCCTTCGTCAGCTCGCAATCTCGGGCAACGGCATCAATCAAATCTTTCTTGCTCATCTCAGCTGTCCTCTAGACATGGGGAGGTTAGGCTTGGGCACAGGGCCTCAAAGCCCGAGGCGGCCATTTTGGGGATAAACGGGCCGCGCATGAGTGGCTAGAAGCGCCCAATCGACCTGCCCGTCAAGCGGAAAAAGCCCGTATTTCCGGACAAAATAGCCTCAAAATACTCTTAATGCGCAAAAGAAAACACCCCTGCGCAGCGAGCGCGCAGGGGTGTCAAACGATGGCATTGAAGACAGGCGCAAAAATCAGTGTGCTGTAATTCGCGCGCTGCCTTTATTCGCTTCCTTGGCTTCGAGAGCCTCGGCTTCCGCAGCCTCGTCCCAGGTGATGGGCTCGGGGACGCGGACGAGTGCCAGCTTCAGGACTTCATCGAGGCGAGACACCGGGATGACGTCCATCTTGGTCAACACTTCGCTCGGAATTTCCGCCAAATCCTTGGCGTTCTCTTCCGGAATGACCACGGTCTTGATGCCGCCGCGCAGTGCCGCAAGGAGCTTTTCCTTGAGGCCACCGATCGGCAGAACACGACCGCGAAGCGTGATCTCGCCCGTCATCGCCACATCCTTGCGGACGGGAATGCCGGTCAGGACCGAGATGATCGCCGTCGTCATGGCGATGCCGGCAGACGGCCCATCCTTCGGCGTCGCGCCTTCCGGCACGTGCACGTGGATGTCGCGCTTTTCGAACAGCGACGGATGAATTCCGAAATCGATCGAGTGCGAGCGAACGTAGGCGTTCGCAGCCTGGATCGATTCTTTCATCACATCGCGCAGGTTGCCGGTGACGGTCATCCTGCCTTTGCCCGGCATCATGACGCCTTCGATGGTCAGCAACTCGCCGCCCACTTCCGTCCACGCCAAGCCGGTGACGATACCGACCTGATCCTCGAGTTCGGCTTCGCCGTAGCGATACTTCGGGACGCCGAGGAAGTCGTGAACGTTCTCTGCCGTGACGACAATCGAGGTCTTCGACGAGGTGAGGATTTCCTTCACGGCCTTGCGCGCAAGCTTCGCCATTTCACGTTCGAGCGAACGAACGCCGGCTTCGCGCGTGTAGCGGCGAATGACTTCCTTCACAGCCCCGTCTTCGACTTTCCATTCGCCGGGCTCAAGTCCGTGAGCGGAGTACTGCTCCGGAATCAAGTGGCGCTTGGCGATCTCGAGCTTCTCGTCTTCCGTGTAGCCGGCCAGCCTGATGATCTCCATCCGGTCCATGAGGGCCGGCGGGATGTTCAGGGTGTTGGCGGTCGTCACGAACATCACGTTCGAGAGATCGTAATCGACCTCAAGATAGTGATCGTTGAACGACTGGTTCTGCTCCGGATCGAGCACCTCGAGCAAGGCGGCCGCAGGGTCGCCACGGAAGTCCTGGCCCATCTTGTCAATCTCGTCCAGGAGGAAGAGCGGGTTCGTCCGCTTGGCCTTCTTCATGGACTGGATGACCTTGCCGGGCATCGAACCGATGTAAGTCCGGCGGTGGCCACGGATCTCCGCTTCGTCGCGAACGCCGCCAAGCGACATGCGCACGAACTCACGGCCGGTCGCGTTGGCGATCGACTTGCCGAGTGAGGTCTTGCCGACGCCCGGAGGTCCGACGAGGCACAGGATCGGCCCCTTGAGCTTGTTCGTCCGTGCCTGCACGGCGAGATACTCGAGGATGCGTTCCTTGACCTTCTCGAGGCCATAGTGCTCGAGGTCGAGGATCTGCTGAGCTTCCGCGATGTCCTTCTTGACCTTGCCCTTGATCCCCCACGGGATCGACAGCAGCCAGTCGAGATAGTTGCGAACCACCGTCGCCTCAGCCGACATCGGCGACATCTGCTTGAGCTTCTTCAGCTCAGCCAGCGCCTTGTCCTTGGCTTCCTTCGAAAGCTTGGTGTTCTCGATCTTTTCCTCGAAATCGGAGATGTCGTCGCGTTCGTCGGAATCGCCGAGTTCCTTCTGAATGGCCTTCATCTGCTCATTCAGATAGTACTCGCGCTGCGTCTTCTCCATCTGGCGCTTGACGCGCGAACGGATCTTACGCTCGACCTG
>JBEVLH010000146.1:0-8602 GCA_040509255.1 Hyphomicrobium sp.
GCTTCGTCGGCGTAGGCTTCGAGTTCCGGCAGCAGCACGACGCTTTCCTGCTCGTTGGGATCGGTTCGGGCGATCACCGCCGATATCGGCTTACCACTGACGTTAATCGGCAGGTGTGGGACGCCGGCCGGGATGTAAAAGAGGTCCCCCGCCTTTGTGATGGCCTGATATTGAAGGCGATCGCCGTATAGGGCGACGGCTTCGCCTTCAAGGACATAGATGGCCGTCTCGTGATTTTCATGCATATGCGCTTTCGCTCGGCCGCCGGGCGGAATAGTCAACAGGTGCATGCAAATTCCCTTTGATCCGACCGTTTCCGATGCGATCCCGCCAAAGTAGGTCAGGCCCTGTTTGCCGTCATAGGTGTCATCCGGGCGGACGACGTGGCAAGTCGGTTTACCTGCATTTTCCATGGCAAGCGCCTCTCGATGCTAGTGTTCACCCACCAAATTAGGGCGAGGACCGGCAATTTGCGAGTCTCGCGCTTTGTACCGGAAGACAGAAAAAGATATCGATGCGATCCCGCCTTCCCGATATGCAGGCCGAATGATCAACGCGAAAGCCGAACTTGAAATTTTTCTCATCGTCGCCCCCGGTCTCGAATCCGCACTTTGCGATGAAGTCCGCGCATGCGGGTTTCGTGCGCCGAAGTCCGTAACGGGCGGCGTGACCATCAAGGGCGGGTGGGAGGACGTTTGGAGGGCGAATCTCGAACTGCGCGGAACCAGCCGCGTCGTCGCCCGGATCGGCGCTTTTCGGGTGCTTCATCTTGCACAACTCGACAAGCGTGCGCGACGCTTCGCATGGGGCGATGTGCTTCGGCAGGATATTCCGTTCCGCGTCGAAGCGTCGTGTAAGAGTTCTCGGATCTATCACTCAGGCGCCGCGGCGGAGCGCGTCGAGAGGGCGATACGAGAGGAACTTGGTGCCGCCTCATCGGCTGATGCCGAGGTATGCGTCCGCGTTCGGATCGAGAACGATTTGTGCACAATCGGGGTCGATACGTCGGGAGATCTTTTGCACAAGCGCGGTCACAAGCAGGCCGTCAACAAGGCGCCGATGCGAGAAACGCTGGCCGCGCTCTTGTTGCGATTATGTGGCTTTGATGGAAGTGAACCGGTGGTCGACCCGATGTGCGGATCGGGCACGTTCGTCATCGAGGCGGCCGAGATTGCCGCTCGATTGAAGCCGGGCCGTTCGCGGCGGTTCGCGTTCGAACAGCTAGCGAGCTTCAACGAGGCCGCGTGGCATCGCATGAAGGACGTGGAGAGCCGCACGAAGCCGACCGCACGGTTCTACGGCAGCGACCGGGACGCGGGAGCCGTTGCGATGAGCCGAGCCAATGCCTCACGCGCCGGCGTTTCGGACATTGCGGAATTCCACCAGCTAGCGATCAGCGACCTGAAGGCACCCGACGGACCGCCGGGGCTGGTCGTTGTGAACCCGCCTTACGGCGATCGGATCGGAGACAAGCATCGCCTCTCTGCCCTTTATCGGGCCCTCGGGCAGTCGTTGGCCGCGAAATTTGTGGGCTGGCGCGTTGGGTTGATCACTAACGAACGATCGCTGGCAGTTGCGACCGGACTGCCCTTTGCGACGCCGGTCGGTCCCATTGCCCATGGGGGATTGCGGGTGTCGCTATTTCTCACCGCTCCATTAAAGGCATAGGGCGGCCGAGCCATTACGAAGTGACCGGCCGCACCGGCCAACGTCGGTGTCTAACAGGCGCACTCGGTGGCTTCGTGGCGATAGACGCCGGCGAGCTCGCGGGCCATGTCGTCAAACGTCCGCTGGGGTTTAATATTGTTCCGCAGGGAGCTCAGCGTCTTGGGCGACGACAGCAAAGAGTCGATAATTTTGGCCAATTCGCTGGAGCTTCCAGCGCGGAACAAGCGCCCGTCGACATAATCGCGAACACGCTCGGCGATGCCGCCCAACCGGCTTCCGATAACCGGTAGCCCAGCGGCCATGGCTTCGTAAACCACGAGCGGTCCGGTTTCGAGCCAGATGGACGGGACAAGGCAGGCATCATAAGCGGCTAGTTCGCGAAGCATAACATCGGCGGACACCGATCGCGGGGGACGAAGGCGACGGTCGCGGGCGAAAGGCGCGAGCAGACGACGACCGTAGGGAGATTCCCAGCCCGTTCCCAAGAGCGAGACTTCGAGCGGCACATTGATGGGAAGCTTCCGGAGCGCGCCGAGGATTGTTTCTATTCCCTTGATGTCGCTGCATCGGCCCGCGAACACCAGCCTCAGCGGCCGAGCGCGGGTGAATGATGCAGGCGTACTGGCGATCCGCGCGATCGGCGCTTGCGAAACGCCCATTTCGACAAAGGCTATTTTATCGGACGGCACGTCATTGGCTCGTAGCACTGCCCTGATCCAGTCAGATTGGATGTGAAAAACATCGATCCATTGCAACGAACGGCGGAACGACGAGATGAAGGCTTGCGTCATGTCACGTGAAGAAAGGAGCCGCGCTAAAAGAGATTCGTCGTTATGTTGTATGTAGGGTACGCGGAGGCGAGCCACCACTTCCGCCAACGGTACCGGCAGCCCCCGATTGGCGAACCGGCAGCGCGTGCATCGCGTGACATCGAGGGCGCCGTCACACGGCGACTTTCCATTTTCGAGCAAGCCGGTTTGCGGGCATGAGATGCCCCCCGTATGGTAGGTCACGATCGTTCGGGCGTTGGCTGCTTTGGCAGCCTCTAGATGAAGCGCGCCGGCGCTGGCATTGAGCGTATGAAAATGCACGACTGACGGCCGCAGCTCATAAAACAGCTCTGCCACTTCGGGAGCAGAAGCAGGACGGCGCGAATAATAGGCCTCGCGGTTCATACCTTGAACGGGCGGCAGCGATCGGACGGTGAACGGCTCGTCGCTCGCATGTGTCGCGGGCGAGAAGGATGCGATTGCGTCGCTATCTAAGCTTTCATTGACGACCACGACGGGATGCCATCCGAGCGTCACTTGCCGACGGGCAAGTCCACGGATGAAGGTGTTCGATCCGCCGCCTCCGGCGATGCTCGAAGCACCGACCATATGGATACAAACCGGCCTTCGTGGCCGATAGTCCATCTCAGTAGCTGAGGAAATCGCTGTTCTCTCGATCAACACGGGGAGGAGAGATCATTGCGGGCCGGCGTTTTGCCGCTCGTGGAAGACGCTCCATTGCAGCGCTCTCTGTGTTTGCGCGCGACGGCGGTTGGGCGCGCGAACGGATGCGCCGGACCGTATCGTAGATACGGCGTTGATCGGCGGTGAGTAATGATGAGAGGCGAAGCGCCGCGAGCAACGACAGCAACGAGTCACGGTTTAATTTCCAGACGAGCACATGCTTGACGATGCGTGCGAGCCCGATCATTGCCACCCTCGCCGGTCGGTCGGCAGCATCGATAATCTTGTGATAGTAGCCGAGCATCCGAAATCCGGCGCCGAAATTTGCAAACAGCCGCTTGGCGTACGCGAGTTCAAAGCGCTCGGGAGCGAGATCATGCTGAAATCGCAGCGCGTGACTGAAGATCAGTTTGTAGCCGGCGCACGCCAGGCACGCCGATATTTCGAGGTCTTCACCTGAGAGCAGAGCTGCGTTCTTGCGTCCCGTGAGCGCAGGAAAATTCGGCAAGGTGTAGAGCAAGGCGATCGCGTCGCGACGAACGACGAGACCCGCTCCCCAAAGTGCTTCAACCGCGCATTCGGTATTCGGGGGCTCGGGAATGCGCTCGATCGCTTCGAAAGGAACTCCGACCGCGAAGCCCCATGAGAAGGTGTAGAACCATGCGGGCAGACGCTCAGGATTTGTTGGCGTCGCGCAACCGCCCGCGGCGCCGACTGACGGGTCGGCCATGATGCGCTTTGCGTGCAGCAGATAGTCTTCGCGTAGCCAGTTATCATCGTCGCAGAAAACGATGGTGTCGCCGGATGCGGCGCGCACACCCGCACGACGGGCGAAAGCCAAGCCGGCGAGCGGTTCACGGACAACGGAAAATGTGAAGCAGTCATTGCCAGTCGCGCTCCAGCATTGAGCGGCAAGGACCGCCGTATCGTCCGTGGAGCCGTTATCGACCAGGATAATCTCGACAGGAAACTCCGCCCGGCAGCGGGCAACGCGTTCGATTGTCGAACGAATTCTCCCGGCGCTATTGTGCGCGCAGATGATGACCGAGACGCCGTTTGGGGACACGTGGATTTCTGTCTCGGTATTCGGATGAGGCGCGATCAATCGCTCGCTGACGCCCTAACCACGCGGCGTAGGATTGATCGGTTAAGAAGACGCACGTAATGCAAGGGACGGTATTTGCCCTGGGACAGATCGAACTGGCGTCGCGCCAGAGGGGAGTCGGGAAAATCCATGTGGCGCGTCATCGCCGGATGGATCAGGTGCGCGATGCGCGGTTCCTTCCCCGCCACGTCGGGATCGCGATAAGCCTTGAACACGTTCTGTCGATACCAGGGCTCGATGGCCGCATCGTTCCAAATGCGTAGGCGTAGATCATCCCGGCAGGCATAGCCGAGGGCGTTGAAAAGCGTTTGCCAGTAGGAAGGCCAGCGGCAGTTGACATGGTGTTCGCCGTGCTGGCCCGGCGCGGCGGCGGAAAAAATTATGAGATCGCCATGTGCGCACAGCATTTCAACAAGTGTGGGAGCTGAGCCCTCGTCCAAATGCTCGGCCACTTCGAGACAGAGAATCGCATCGAAGCGGCGGCCCAATGACACCGGCTGGGTAAAATCGAACAGCTGGATGAGCCCGGGTTCGACGTGCAATTGCGAAGGTTCGGCCGCAACGCCGTCGATTCCTGCGACATCGCGTATACCCAATTCTCTCGCGGCGTTTAGCCAGGTCCCGATGCCGGCGCCAACATCCAACAGGCTTTCGACCGTGTGGCCTGCCAACAGTTGCGCGAGGCCGCGCCGCGCCCCTTCCAAGGAATGGATATTGCGATGGAAGTGGTAGGGGATGTCGCTCATCGTCGTTCTTTTCATACGTCGCTGATTTTCAGGTGGGGAACGGCGCTCGCGTCGGTAGTGATAGGTTGTTCATGGATCATGCCGCGGTTGCTTTCTCGCTTTCGGTCGATTGCCACATAGCGGGCCAATCCAAATGCCCTAGAGCAGACGGAGGCGGTCGCAAGTGATTGGCTTCATCCTCTCCAATCTGGATGGTCAGCACATCGAGCTTGGCGTCGAGATCTTCGTGCCAATCCGAGAGCCAGACAGAGAGGTGATATGTTCCGGGCAAGATCGGCAATCGGCGGCAGGTGCAACGGAGAATGCCCGATGTGAGTCCCCGCACTGTTTCACCACTTGGATGGAATCTGTTGTTTGAGCCCCATACGGGCTCTCCCGTCTCAGCTCGGAGCACGACGCCACCGACGGCCGTATGCAAGGGACGTGGCGATGCGAACGCGATATCAACAACCAGATCACGTTCAATAAGCGCTCTTGGATCGACAGAAACGGACAAGATCGACGGTCGGTCAGGCGTGGCGGCGAACGCAATCTCATGGCCTGCCGTGCTTGTGTTACCGTAGCATCGGATGACGGCATCGGCCGAACCGCTGCTCACCAGCTTTCCACCCGCGAGCAGGATACCTTTGTTGCAAAGAGACCGGACCGCCGCGAGGTTGTGGCTAACGAAGAGCACCGTCCGCCCCTCGCCGGCGACGCGCTTCATTTTGCCCAGGCACTTCTGCTGAAATTCGGCATCTCCCACCGCGAGCACTTCATCGACGACAAGGATCTCGGGTTCGAGATGTGCGGCGACGGCGAAGGCGAGACGAACGTACATCCCGCTCGAATAGCGCTTGACCGGTGTATCGAGAAATTTTTCGACTTCCGCGAACGCGACGATTTCGTCGAACTTTCGTTTGATTTCGGCGTGCCTCATGCCAAGGATCGCGCCGTTGAGGTAAATGTTCTCGCGGCCCGTAAGCTCCGGATGAAATCCGGTGCCAACTTCCAGAAGGCTGGCGACGCGGCCTCTGATCTCCACTCTTCCTTCGCTCGGCTCGGTGATCCGGGAAAGGATTTTGAGAAGCGTTGATTTGCCTGCGCCGTTGCGGCCGATGACGCCTATGACGTCGCCTCTCTCAACTTCGAATGCGATGTCTTTCAGAGCCCAGAAATCTTCGACGTCGTCGCCGGCGATGAGTTGCCGTCCCCGGATGACATCGGCGCCTGCCCGCATCCAGGCTTTCACCGTCCGCGCCGCAACGTCCCGAAGAGCCGTATATCGCTCAGGTCGCTGATGGCCAATGACGTACCTCTTCGAGAGGCCATCGACGCGAATGACGGTATCGCTCATCGGGCGGATCTTATGCGATCGCTAAATGATGTCGGCAAACGTGCGCTCGGTTCGGCGAAAATAGCTTACACCGATGATCAGTAGGACACCGGCCGATACAATGCTCGCGATGAGGCCCGGAACGTACAGCCGACTAGCAGTACCGAGTAGGCACCAGCGGAAGCCGTCGATAACGCCAACAACCGGGTTGAGGCTGTACCAAAACCGTATGTCATCGGGCACAATTTCGCTCGAGAAACCGACGGGGGAAACATAGAGGCCGAATTGAACAATGAAGGGGATGACGTATCTGACGTCGCGATATTTCACATTGAGCGCGGTGACGAGAAGTGCCGGCCCAAGGCTCGCGACAACGGCAAAGACGATGAAGAGAGGGAGAAACACGATGCGTTCATTTGGAACGTAGCCATACCACCCCATCAGGCCGAAGAGGATTGCGAGATTGACGGAAAAGTCGACGAGCGCGACGACGCCGGCAGCGGCGGGGACTATCAGACGTGGAAAATAAACTTTGCTGATCAGGTTGGCGTTGCCGATGAGGCTGCTCGATGCCTCGGTCAGAATGCTCGAGAGTAAAAACCAGGGCAGCAGCCCAGCGAATACAAGAACCGGGTACGGCACATCGCCGTCGCTAGGCAACTTGGCGAGCTTTCCGAAAATGACGGTGAAGACGATCATCGTCAGGAGCGGGCGGATGATTGCCCACGCGATCCCGATGACAGTTTGCTTATATCTAACAGCGATGTCGCGCCACGCGAGGATGGCGAACAACTCGCGATAGTGCCAGAGGTCGGCCCAATAGTTGCGCTCGGTTTGTCCGGCTTCAAGGACGAGTAGGCGCTGCGCTTGATCGGCTGGGGAAATTGAACGACTCACGAGGTGTTTAAATCGGGGCTCGCCCCCACGCCAGTCTCGCTTATGTGGCGAGTGACGGATGGAATGGCGGGAATCTACCGAACTGCGGGTGAGATAGCTCCCCCGCCAAAGCGATGATTGCTTGCCGTCGGAGCAAGCTCATCAGCTTAAGGTTGCATCCTTTGCACCATCACACGTGCGTCGTCAACGAAATTCTTTGGTTTGGATGCCGACGAGAAATGTCGCTGTGGAAATGCAGAGCGCAAATGAACCTTTGGGCGCCATTCACGGAGCGGCGTTGATTTACCAATTCAGGATCGAACCCTCGCAAACGAATTAGTAGCAATACATACTATCTGCATACGCTGAATAATTCTTGGCATCTCTACGAGCGCAATTAACTTTATCGCACTCGTGAAATAATCTGGGTTGTCTTCGGACAACGCGAAACGTTCGATAAACCGTACTTGCCAATTCGCCTGCGTAGTGTTTTGGCCGGGTTTAAGGCACCAGTAGAGGCCGGTATTTTCACATAATTTCCTCGCCAATTGAGCATTTAACAATAGGAAAAACGTTCATCGTGGTTGGCGACAGCAAACACAGCTCAGCGGATAGTCGCAGCCGCCGATTACGGAAAACACGATTTACGCGAACGCCCAATTCGCGGGGTGGCGAATTGCGATTAGACGATTTGCCGGGATTTCTAGTTAATACCCCTGGTCTTGCGGAATCGATTGAGTGGAAAGGCGATGGCGAATCCCATCGGTGGGATAGGATCTCGCTCTTTGCGAGAAATCTCCGCGACGTGTTGGCCGGCTATTTTGTTGCCGGGAAGGAGCGCCCTGGCGCGCGCTGGCAGAACTTTTTGCTGAAATCGTCGCAAAGAGATCGTGCCGTTCGGATTTGCCTCATCGCGGTTCTGGCCCCGTTGCCATTCCTGTTTGTTCCGCTCTATCTCCATCAAACGGACCAGCAGACGCCGCGCGGGGACGTCCACGCGCCGTCATCGGAAGCCGCTCTGGAGGAGCGCCTGGGGTTTGCTCAGGGGCTGCGGGATCGCTTCTCCCCGTCTGATGTTGCAATTGCATTGGAACGCCCTGCGCCTGAGGCCACAGTCCGCGAAGTTGCTCCGATTGATCCGCCAAAGCCTACGTTCATAGAGCGGGCGCCGGAATACAACGTACCTGACCCGACCACCCCCAAAGTCGCATTGGATGAACGCGAATGGCGCTTGCCGTTCGACAGTCATGCCTACGAGCCGACGGATCTCGCAGAAACGCCTGATGCCTCCTTCCGGACAGAGATCGCCATGTCCGCTCTGATGGACCCAGTCACGACGGTCGCCGAGAACGATGCCGCTACGACGCGGGCAGCACCACGAGCGAAAGCGGGCCTAGTAAAGCGCAAGAAAAGAGCGGCCAAATATCGGCGGGCAACA
>JBEVLH010000147.1:0-3056 GCA_040509255.1 Hyphomicrobium sp.
GGGGTGGTATACGGCCGAGGGCCGGGGGTTATGAACGGGTTATTAGGGTGGATCTAATCGGCCCTACGATTCCTCGCTCTGATCGGCTATGAATTCACCCAAAAACCAAACCGGGAAACGCCATGTCACGCGAGCAATTCTGGTTCTTCCATCCCTTCCGGGTGCGCTATTCCGAAATCGACGCCCAGGGCATCGTCTTCAACGCGCATTATCTGACCTATTTCGACACCACCTTGTCCGAATATTTTCGCGCGCTCGGCTATGACCAGTTCGCCGACGCGCGGGAATCCGGGATCGATTTTCACATCGTGAAATCCGTCATCGAATACAAGGCGCCGGTCCGCCTCGACTGGGAGATCGACGTCGGCGCGCGCGTGGCGCGGATCGGCAGTTCGAGCCTGACCTTCGAGCTCGCGATCTTTCTGAAAGGCGCGAACGATGTGCTCGTCACCGGCGAGATCGTCTGGGTCAACACCGACCAGAAGACGCATCGTCCGGTCCCGATATCCAAGGCGATCCGCGACCTGATCGCGAGCAGAGAGAAGCATCTGGCGGGTTGAGGCATAAGCCACGGGCAGTTCATGTTGCGAGATCGATGACGCGCATTCGCTCTCGCAGGGTGGGCAAAGCGCAGCGTGCCCACCATCCTGCAGCATACTCGATAGAAGATGGTGGGCAGGTCGCTGCGCTCCTTTGCCGACCCTACGGCAGCTCACACGCGGCGAGAGATGCACGCCGACATCAACCTACGCCGGCAGGTACGCCCTGATCGCCGGCATGAAGAAGATCGCGATGTTGATCGCGAAGCCGAGGCTCCACAAGATCGAGCGCAGCGTCGGGCGGTTGCCGATATAGGTGAAGACGTAGGCGATCCGCACGATCAGAAACAGCATCGCGAGCTCGTCGACCAGCCGCTGCGGGCCGAGGCGGAATTCCGCCAGCAGCACGGCGGCGGCGAAGAACGGAAACGCCTCGATGCCGTTCTGATGGGCGCCGAGGGCGCGGGCGCGGATCGGGTCCTGGTAGAAATCCGGATCGCGCGGCCGGGCGTTGTCGAACGTGCGGAATGCTGCCCATTTGACCGACGCGATCGTCAGCAAAGTGAGCAGCAGCGTTCCGAAAACGCACCATTCGGCGATCGTCATGGTTCCTCCCGCGCGCCCCTCGGCAGCAGGCCCAAGCGTAGCGAACCGGCACTTGTCTTGACAAGGATGGTGCAACGCGCGAAGCCATCGAAATCATGACCGTCGTGATCCCCTTTGGAAACGCGAAGCCGGCGCCGGCCCAGCCGCAGCGCGTCGGCGTGCTGCTGGTCAATCTCGGCACGCCCGACACCGCCGATGCGCGGGGCATCCGGGTCTACCTGAAGGAATTCCTGTCCGATCCGCGCGTCATCGAGGACCAGGGGCTGCTCTGGAAGGCGGTGCTCAACGGCATCATCCTGCGCGTGCGCCCGACCCGCAAGGCGCGCGACTACCAGAAGATCTGGAACACCGAGAAGAACGAGTCGCCGCTCAAGACCATCACCCGCGCGCAGGCCGGGAAGCTGGGCGAGGGCATCGCCGATCACGACCATGTCGTCGTCGACTGGGCGATGCGCTACGGCAACCCGTCGATCCGCTCGCGCATCGATGCGCTGACCGCGCAGGGCTGCGACCGCCTGCTGGTGGTGCCGCTCTATCCGCAATATTCGGCCGCAACGTCGGCGACCGTCTGCGACGAAGTGTTTCGCGTGCTGGCCGACATGCGCGCGCAGCCGACGCTGCGGGTGACGCCGCCTTATTATGACGACCCTGATTACATCGACGCGCTGGCAGTTTCGATCAAGGCGCATCTCGCGACCCTGCCGTTCGAGCCCGAACTGATCGTGGCGTCGTTTCACGGCATGCCGCAGAAATACGTCGACAAGGGCGATCCCTACCAGGCGCAATGCGTGGTGACGACCGAGAGCTTGCGCAAGCGGATGGGCCTCGATGCCTCGAAGCTGCTGCTGACGTTTCAATCCCGCTTCGGCTTCGATGCGTGGCTGCAGCCCTATACCGACAAGAGCATCGAGAAGCTCGCCAAGGATGGCGTGAAGCGCATCGCGGTCGTGACTCCCGGTTTCTCCGCCGACTGCCTGGAGACCTTGGAAGAGATCGCGCAGGAAAACGCCGAGATATTCCAGCACAACGGTGGCGAGCAATTTTCCGCAATTCCCTGCCTGAACGACAGCGATCCGGGCATGGATGTGATTCGCCGGCTGGTGCTGCGCGAACTTCAGGGCTGGATATAGCCGCCGTTAAACATGCCGAAATGTGGCCGCGATCCGGACTGGAGAACATCTGGTGGCCGCCCGGGCATTCCCTAGCTATACAGGCGGGAATCGAGAACGGCCGGCATGAACCGGCGCCGCGGCGACGCCGACTCATGTTGAGAAGCGGGTCCGGCAACGCTCACCTTGCCGGCTTGGAGGATCTGGATGTCTGGTTTCGATATTTTCGCGATCGTGTTCGTACTGCTCGTCATCGTCACGCTGTTCGCCGGGGTCAAGACGGTTCCACAGGGCTACGACTGGACCATCGAGCGGTTCGGCAAATACACGCGAACGCTGTCGCCGGGCCTGAACCTGATCATCCCGTATTTCGACCGCGTCGGCCGCAAGATGAACATGATGGAGCAGGTGATCAACATCCCCGAGCAGGAGGTGATCACCAAGGACAACGCCACCGTGACGGTGGACGGCGTCGCGTTCTTCCAGGTGTTCGACGCCGCGAAGGCGAGCTACGAGGTCGCCAATCTCGAGCAGGCCATCATCGTGCTGACCATGACCAACATCCGCTCGGTGATGGGTTCGATGGACCTTGACCAGGTGCTGTCGCACCGTGACGAGATCAACGAGCGCCTGCTGCGCGTCGTCGATGCCGCGGTGTCGCCGTGGGGGCTGAAGGTCAACCGCATCGAGATCAAGGACATCGTGCCGCCGGCCGATCTGGTCGAGGCGATGGGACGGCAGATGAAGGCCGAGCGCGTCAAGCGCGCCGACATTTTGCAGGCCGAGGGCCAGCGGCAGTCGG
>JBEVLH010000148.1:0-5056 GCA_040509255.1 Hyphomicrobium sp.
CGTGAAAGTCTCGGTCATGGTGAGATTGTGGGATAAATCGGCAGAAGCACGGCCTAGAACACCTTGCGGACGAGCAAAAGACCAGCAACAGACGAAAAGGAAAGTTTGCCGTTGCGAGAAAACATGCCCTTGCCCGTCCAATTGGTTGCGCGCGCGTTCCAGCAGTATTGGCGCGCCACGCGCGGGTTGCGCTTATTCGTCGAAGCCTGCGTCTTTGACCAAGCGGGCCGCGTGTTGATGGTCTGCGCCGAAAATGGCGGCAGATGGGAATTACCGGGCGGGCCGGTCAGAAAGGGCGAAACGCTGGAAGCCGCATTACATCGGATTTTGTGCGAGCTCTTGAAAATCGAGGTTAATGGCAGGCCGGAATTATCGTTTTTATACGCACCCGCCGCTGACGGCCACGCCGGCGTCTTCGCCGTGCGAAATTGGCAACGGCTTTCGCTCGCTGCCAGTCCCGAAACGAACTTTTTCCCGCCCGAGGCGCTTCCTCTCGGTGTTGCCGCTGAGACGGGCGAGCGCATTCGCCGCTCCCTTGGCCAGCCCACACGTTCGGAAGTGTGATAGAAGCCCCGCCTGCCCACCTAATCTTTTGAAGCAATGCGATCCCGCGCATGTCCCCGAATTTGAGCATTCGTCGAGCGTCACCGGAGGATATCGCCGAGATCTCCAGGTTGCATGCGCGCGTCTTCGGCCCGGGACGCTTTGCTCGCTCAGCCTACCGTGTCCGGGAGGGCAAGGGTCACATCTCTCGGTTTTGCCTGGTCGCCTGCCTCGGAACCGAGGTCATCGCTTCGATCCGAACCACGGAGGTAACGATTGGCGGGAAAACCGGCGCGGTTCTGCTCGGCCCGATCGCAGTTGATGGCGAGCATCGCAGCCTCGGCCTCGGCAGCAGGTTGATTGCGGCCGCCTTCGACGCCGCTCGCACCGGCGGCGCGCGCCTGATCGTGCTCGTGGGAGATCAGCCTTACTATGGACGTTTCGGCTTTAACGTTGTGCCGATGGGCCAGATCGTATTGCCCGGACCCGTCAACCCTCAGCGGATTCTCGCCCGCGAATTGGAGCCCGGCGCGCTCGCCGATTATCGCGGCTTGGTGGTCGCCGAGCCTCAAGTCGCGGCGTCAAGTGAAAATCTAGCCTGAAATCCCGGCGGCCGGCGCGACGTTGGTCGGTCGTAACCCGGTCGTAACCGAATCCGCCGACCATCTCGTCACGCCCACGGGCCACAGGGCGAGTTGTATCAAGAACAATCGACGTCGAACGGGCAGGCTCACGCAAGCCGTCGCCGCGAGAGTTTCCGAACACCCGAGTCACTCGAGAAAGCCGGCGATGATCTCTACGTACCTGCTGTACCAGAGCTACGCTGCGAACCTGCCGAAGACGCTTGCCCGTGTCGGCGCCGAAGCCGACGTGTCGAGTGCAGCCAAATATTATCAAGCCAACATCGGCAAGGTGACATCGGTCGACCAATTCCTGAACGATCCGCGCCTGTTTTCTTACGCCATGAACGCTTACGGCTTGAGCGACATGACCTACGCCAAGGCGTTCATGAAAAAGGTGCTGACCAGCGATCTTTCCGACGGCACCAGCTTCGTGAACAAGCTCACCGATCCGCGTTTTTCGGCTTTCGCCAAGGCCTACCAGTTCTCGGCCGACGGCACCGTCGCGACCCAGCCGGTCGTCGCGCAGAACGCCAACGAACAAGACGACATCGTCGATCTCTACACGCAGACCCAGGTCAACAAGGGCGCGGCCGCCGCGACCGAAGCGACCTACTTTCAAGCCAACATTGGGAATATCACTTCGGTCGACCAGCTCATGGCGAACTCTCGCCTGCTGAATTACGCAGTCAGCGCTTATGGGTTGAACCCGGACGTCGTCTCAAACGCGACGATCAAGGCGGTCCTGACCAGTGACCTTTCCGATCCCAACAGCGTCGCCAACACCCTGAACAATGCCAACTACAAGCTGCTCGCTCAGGCCTTCAATTTCAATACCGACGGTAGCGTCAACGGCACCGCTCAATCGCCAGCAAATACCGCGACCACTGTCTATCAGTATTACAATGCGACCGGCACCAGTTCGAGCCCTGCCGCTGCAGCCTACAAGACCCAGTATTATAAGACCGCAATTTCCAGCGTGACGTCTGTCGACGATTTCCTTGCAAACAACGCCCTTGTCGATGTCGCGGTCACCGCATTCGGCCTGGATCCAAATTTGGAATCGACCGACCAGCTTCGCCAGATTCTTACGAGCGACCTCTCTGACCCCAACAGTGTCGCCAATCAGCAGACCAACCCGGCTTACAAGAAACTCGCCGCAGCTTTCAATTTCAATGCCGACGGCTCCATCAATGGCACGATTCAAACGACCGACCAGCTGAATAGCGTCGTCAATCTCTATTCCTCCGATTATGACGCCGCGCTTCAGAGCGCCAACGATGATGCCATCGACGCTTATAAGGACGCGATCACCGGCGTCAGCACGGTGAGCGCCCTACTTACCACTACCGCTTACAATTTTATCCTCAGCGCTTACGGTTTCGATTCCGACAGCATGTCAAAATACACGTTGACGAAAATCCTCCAGAGCGATCCGAAGGACCCCAACAGCTTCGTCAACCAGTCGCACAACGCCGACTATATCAAGCTGGCGTCGGATTTTAATTTCGACGCGAAGGGTGACGCCAAGACGGCGACCGTCTCTCAAACCAACGATGCGCTAACGGCGACAGTGACGCGATACCTGCAGAACAATGGTGGTAGCGTCGCATCCGGCGCAACGCCGACACAACAGCAGTCGATGGCCCAGACCGAAAGCACATACTACGCAACGACCATCTCGACGATTTCGAACGTTGACGATTTCCTGAAAGATCCGCGCCTCGTCAACTACGCGCGGAGCGCCTATGGCCTTGCAGGCGCCAATCTGTCGACCGCCGATTTGCGCAAACTGCTGACCAGCGACCCTCTCGATCCGAAGAGCTTCGTCAATCAACCGGCCAACGCGAAATATCGCCCGCTCGCCGTCGCGTACAATTTCGGTACCGATGGCAATGCTCTCGACGTTCCGAAACAGCAGGTTCAAGACCGCAGCCAGCTCATTGCAACAGCCGACGGCTATGTCGAGCAAACCATGGAGACCGAAGCCGGCGACCAGAGCGATGGCGCCCGCCTCGCGCTCTACTTCCTGAAGAAGGCACCGAATATCACCTCGCCGTTCCAAATCCTCGGCGATAAGGCGTTGCTGCAGTTTACGCAGACGGCACTTGGGTTATCGTCGGCAATGTCCCAGGCTGATATCGACGTGCAGGCTGCGATGATCACCAAAAAGCTCAATATTGCCGACCTTCAGAACCCCGCGAAGCTGAACAAGCTCATCGCGCAGTTCTCGGCGCTTTATGACGTCGCTAACTCGGACGCCTCTCAAACATCGCCGGTCGTTCAGATCCTGCAGGGTTCAGGCTCATCCTCTGGCATTATCAGCATCGCGCCCATCACCATCTCGCTGACGACCTGATCGGTGCAAAGCCAGCAATTTGGCCTTCCGATTTAACGGAATTGCGTCATTTGAATCTTAGGGTCTCAGCGCCTGCACATGTCAGAACTCGGGGGCTTAAACCCCCTTTTCTTTCCCAGTTCAGGCCTCTCAGCTTGTGCCATTATAGCAGCAGGCCCGTAGATACGCTCGGTCCGGGCTTTTCGTTGTGGGCAGCAAGGATTAATCTCGAAATCATGCGCGGTTCGCAAAGGACGACGACCGAGATGAAAATGTTATTCCGTGCAGGCGCTGCAATGGCGGTTTTAGCCATGCCGGTGGGCGCCGCCAACGCTGAGCCCCGTTCAGGTTCCGGCCCGAGAGCCGCCGCAGGAGATGTCCCTTCAGCGCCCGTCGATCGGCTCGGGCCAACTTTACCCCCGGATAACATGCTTCTTCCTGATTCAGGTTGGAACCAGCGCAGCAGCGGGGGTGCCAACGGCCCCAATTATACGTTGACCCAACCGCTCTTTGGTCCGCCACTTCCAACATTGCCGACGCCGCGCCGTCACCCGCGGATCATCCTCGGGCAATAGCGCGGCGAACTTGATTTAAGTTGGGATAGCGCGACAGGCCCTTTGCCTGTTCACCACCCAGCCATCCTGAATCGGCCGGCAAGGTTGTTGTCCCGGCTGTTGCCACCACGGACGCCACCATACCACGCGGCTCCAAGCCCGATCAGCAGACCAAAAGCAGTCAACAGACCCGAAAGTTCGGCAGCCTTCTTGGCCTTATCGAGCGCGGCAATTGAGTTAGTATAGGCCGCGTCCACCCGCGTCTCTGCGTCGGCAAGCGGAATGCCGGCTTTCGGAGCGATGATGTTAGCGACAAACGTTTTGTCGCTAGGGGTGATCCCGTCCTGCCCAAATGACTTCGTGAAAATCCCGACAATCGTTCCAGTTTCTTCCGACGAGAGCAATTGAACGGCGGTCGGAGGTTTACCCGGCGCCGGCGCCACCAGCGTCGAGACAATCGCGGACAAGGGGCTTGAACCCGAACGGTCGGAAAATTTTGACAGCGCGGACGAGCCGGCGTGCAGCGCAGCAGCGCCAGCACCCATCGCGACCAGACCGCCAAAAAGGACGCATACGGCCCATGTGACAAGACCTTGCAGGCCATCCCGGAACTCAACTTCACCGGCAGGCACGGCAGCAATGCGCGGACGCACTCGCGCCGCGACGAAACCTGCAACCAGAAAAGACCCGATGGTCGCGATCAGGGCCCAAGCAGCCGCAACGCTCGCGGCAAAGCCCGTATATGATTGCCCCGGCCAAGGCGACAGAAGCGATAAGCCGCCCGCCACGCCTAACGACACTAGAACCAGCGAAACGGCTGATCCCGCCGCCGCACCCGCAAGAACTCCCCTCCAACTGAGGAAAGAGCCTGCCGGTGTAGTCGCTTCGATCTCGATTACGTCGGCCATCAAGGCATCTCCATCGATCATCTAAAACCCAGAAGGCTCAGAAGAAACGAAATGACCACGATTAACCCGATCAGATAGATGATCTCGTGCACT
>JBEVLH010000149.1:0-9636 GCA_040509255.1 Hyphomicrobium sp.
ACGTCGATGGCGTTGGAAGAACTTGGCCTCGATGCCGGGCACGAAAACCTGAAAACCCGCGATAAGTGGATCGGCGTCTACGTCGGTATTCTTGCGGTCATTCTCGCGATTTGCAGCCTCGGAGGCAGCAACGCTGAGCAGGACGCCCTCCAACAGAATATCGCGGCGTCGAACGTCTGGTCTTTTTTCCAGGCGAAGAACGCGCGCCGCCAGGCTTTGCGCCTGCACGCCGAAGAATTCGACGCGTTACTCAAGATGTCGCCCACGATGCCGGACGACGCCCGGAAATCGATGGAAGCCAAAGTCACCGATTACAAACTCCAGGACAAACTACTGACCAGCGATCCTAAGACCGGCGAAGGCCTCGACGAGCTTTTCGCGAAAGGCAAGGCGCTCGAAGCCACGCGCGATCAGGCGATGAAGCAAGACCCGTATTTCGATTATGCGCAGGCACTGCTGCAGATCGCTATCGTGCTCGCCTCCGTGGCGCTGATTTCCGGCGGCAATATGCTGCTCTACTTCAGTTTCGTTCTCGGCGGCATCGGCGCGGTGTTAACCGTCGGCGGCTTCACGCTCGCATTCCCGTTGCCGGGATTTTTGTCCTGACGAACAGGGCGTCTCAAACCATAGGGCCGGCCTGATCTCGACGCCGAAGTGCCGCTTTTCTTCGCCGGAACGCTTGCCCGCGGGCCGCCCAAACGCTAGCACTCGCCCGACCGAGCTCCCGTAACGATAGGCCAAGGATTGTTAACCGATGACGACGCACACCCTTCTTCTCCTTCCCGGTGACGGCATCGGCGTCGAGACGATCGCGGAAGTCGAGCGTCTGATCACCTTCTTCAACGCCAAGAGCAACACTGTACGCTTCGATGTCGAACACGATCTTGTGGGCGGCGCGGCCTACGACGCCCACGGCGTCGCCATCACCGACGACGCGATGGCCAAAGCCAAGAAGGCCGACGCCGTCATCTTCGGTGCCGTCGGCGGGCCAAAATGGGCGAACGTTCCCTATCAGCACCGCCCGGAAGCCGGTCTCCTGCGTCTCAGGAAGGATCTCGATCTCTTCGCCAACCTGCGCCCGGCGATCTGCTATCCCGCGCTCGCCGACGCATCGAGCCTGAAGCGCGAGCTTGTCGAAGGCCTCGACATCATGATCGTGCGCGAGCTGACCGGCGGCGTCTACTTCGGCGAACCGAAGGAAATCGTGACGCTGGAAAACGGCGAAAAGCGCGCGATCGATACCCAGATCTACACCACGCACGAAGTCGAGCGCATCACCAAGGTCGCGTTCGATCTGGCCAGAAAGCGCAGAAATCTCGTCCACTCGGCCGAAAAACACAATGTCATGCGCACGGGCGTGCTCTGGAAAGAAGTGACCACAGCCGTCCACAAATCCTACGCGCCCGACGTCAAGCTCGAACACATCCTGGCCGACAATTGCGCGATGCAGCTCGTTCGCAATCCGAAGCAGTTCGACGTCATCGTGACGGACAATTTGTTCGGCGATATTCTGTCGGACGAAGCCGCGATGGCGACGGGCTCGCTCGGCATGCTGCCATCGGCATCGCTGGGGGCGCCTGATGCCAATACCGGCCGCCGCAAGGCACTTTATGAGCCGGTGCACGGCTCGGCGCCTGACATCGCCGGCCAAGGTCTCGCCAATCCGATCGCGACCATCGCATCGTTCGCGATGGCGCTGCGCTATTCGTTCGATCTTGGCAAGGAAGCCGATATCGTCGAACACGCCATCGCGAAGGTTCTCGATAAGGGGCTGCGCACCGGCGACATCATGCAGCCGGGCATGACCAAAGTCGGCACCACCGCGATGGGCCAAGCCATCGAAACCGAGCTGAAGGCACTCGCGGCGTAACATTTCGCGCACGCAAGCGAGTTATGAAGCGATCTATACGCTCGGCTCGTCCTTGCAAGCGCTCGGCTGTCCCTGGATCGCGCCGCGCGCCGTCCAACGCGGTTTGCCGTCGCTCGGGCCGGGCGCCGCTTGCTCCGTGCGCGACACGAAATAGAATTCATAGCAGTTGGTATCGACGCGCATGACGCGATAGCATCCGCCCGTCTCGTCCAAATCGTAGATCGTGCAAAGCGTGCCTTGCGTAATCGACCAATGGCCGCCAAGCGTCATCGCGCGCTCGATGTAGCGGAGCCGGCCATCGCTGCCATAGTGCTCAGTGAACGACTTGCCGTTCGAATAGCGGCCGTCAATCGTCGCGTCCGAGAACCGCTGAAGCTCGCTGTCGCTCAGCCATGCCGAAATCGCCGAAGCGTGCGTGGCGAATCCCGGCGCGCCAAGCACGAGGGCTCCGCCGGCCAGCACCATCATCGTTCGAAAGTGACCCACAGCGCACCCGTTGACTAGATGATTATCGCTCAGCTTCGCGCGCTCGATATTGCCGAATAAATTGTCCCCTTCGCGGCCCGGCTTCGGGGGCGACAACGGCCGCCGCGACGGTCCTTGAAAGTCACGCCCGAGCCGCGTATGTCAACGGCCAGCAGGACTGGTGAGCGGACAGGCGCAGCCTGAGCATAAAACACCGCCATTTCAAGGACATAAACACATGGGCTATAAGGTCGCCATCGTCGGCGCCACCGGCAACGTAGGCCGCGAGATGCTGAATGTGCTCGCGGATCGCAAGTTTCCCATCAGCGAGCTCTACGCGTTGGCCTCGCGCCGTTCGATCGGAACCGAGGTTTCGTTCGGCGATTCCGTCATCAAATGCCGTGACCTCGAAACGTTCGATTTCTCAGGCGTCGACTTCTGCCTGATGTCGGCCGGATCGACGGTCTCGAAGGAATGGTCGCCCCGCATTGGCGCCAAGGGCGTCGTCGTCATCGATAACTCATCGTGCTGGCGTTACGACCAGGACGTTCCGCTGGTCGTGCCGGAAGTCAACGGCGACGCCGTTCGCGGCTTCACCAAGAAGAACATCATCGCCAACCCGAACTGCTCGACGGCGCAGCTCGTCGTCGCGCTGAAGCCCCTTCACGACGCCGCGACCATCACACGCGTCGTCGTCTCGACCTATCAATCGGTCTCCGGCGCCGGCAAGGACGCCATGGACGAGCTGTGGTCGCAGACCAAGGGCAAGTTCGTGCCAGGCCAGGAAGTCGAGCCGAACAAGTTTCCGAAGCAGATCGCTTTCAACTGCATTCCTCACATCGACGTCTTCATGGAAGACGGCTACACGAAAGAGGAATGGAAGATGATGGCCGAAACCAAGAAGATCTTGGACACCAAGATCAAGCTGACGGCCACCTGTGTCCGCGTTCCAGTTTTCGTTGGCCACTCTGAAGCCGTCAACATCGAGTTCGAAAAGCCGATCAGCCCCGAGGAAGCGCGCGAGATTCTGCGCGCCTCACCCGGCATCATGGTGATCGATAAGCGCGAACCCGGCGGCTACATCACGCCCGTCGAAGCTGCCGGCGAATATTCGACATTCGTGTCGCGCATTCGCGAGGATGCGACGGTCGAGAACGGCCTCACTATGTGGATCGTCTCTGACAACCTGCTGAAGGGGGCAGCCCTCAACGCTGTCCAGATCGCGGAGACGATCGTCAACCAGCGCCTGCTGCCGAAAGCGGCGTAGGTTTCAGCGCTTCAAAGCTAACGACAGGAGGACGCCGGCGAGCTACTTGCCGGCGTTTTGCTTTTCCTTGATCTTGTTGAGCGCCTGCACGATCGCATGCAGATCCTGCATGAAGCGGTCGCGCTGCTGTGTCGGCAGACTGGCGAGGATGCGCTCGTCGACCTTGCGCGCTGTCGGATCGTGCGTTTTCAGCACCCGGCTGCCTTCATCGGTCAATTTGACGGCATACGCGCGGGCGTCGTCGCGCGTGCGTCTGCGATGGAGCAGGCCTTTCTTGAGCATTCGGCGCACGACGTCGGCAAGCGTCGACCGATCGATACCGGTAAGCTCCACGAGTTGCGTTTGGCTTAGCCCCTCATTCTGCGCGACTGTCAGCAGAATGGCATATTGTCGGGGCGTAAGCTCATCGCTGCCCAACTCGACTTGGAAGATCTCCGAGGCGCATTGCCCGGCTCTGTGCAACAAATGCAAAGGCGACCGTTCGAGACGGTTGCTTGCAGATTCTCGTGCCATTCCCTGCCCCACCGATTTTATTCGTTTGCCCAACACCTCAGCCCCGGCAACCGAACAAAACCACTTAGTTCACTGCTAGTTCTTGACAAGAAACACGACGTCACACCCAACGTCCAGCGAAAATAGCCGACGCTTCCGAAAATCAGGAAAAAAATTCCGCATGGTAGAACGCTCGAGCCGCTAAACGCTCGCGGCGATGCGATCAAATGGTGTTCGATTCCCTGTCGGGATGCGTCGTCTCGTATTTCTTCAACACGCCGATCTGCGCCAGCGCGAACACGAACGTGATCGGCATGATGCCGAACACCTTGAATGCGACCCATGTGTCGGTCGAGAAGCCGCGCCACATCACTTCGTTGAGAACCGCCAGTACGACGAAGAACAGCGCCCAGCGAACGGTCAGGACACGCCAGCCCTCCTCGGTCAGACGCATGACGTCGCCAAACACGATCTTGAGAAACAGCCGCCCCGTCGCCAGCCCGCCGAAAAGAATGGCGGCAAACAAACCGTTTACGATGGTCGGCTTGATTTTGATGAAGTGGTCGTCCTGCAGATAAATCGTCAGGCCACCGAACACGATTACGAAGATGCCCGTGACGAGTGGCATTGTCGCGATGCGGCCGAGAAAGATGCGAGACGCAATCAGCGCGACGATCGTCGCCACCATGAACGCGCCCGTGCCGGCAAAGATGCCGTAATGGCTGTTGGCGATGAAGAATACGAGCAGCGGCCCAAGCTCGACGACAAGCTTGATTATCTGCTTGCGATCGAGCTGCGGGGCATCGCTCGCATCGGAAATCTTGTCGTTCTCTGACATCGCGCCGGTCCTTACTCGTGAGCCGGATCCGGAAGCCGGTACTTCTGCATGAAACGGGTCAGGATCCAAGCATAGAGCCCGGAGACCGGCAATACTACCGCGACCTTGAAGAGGATCCAAACGTTCACCCCGTCCATCGCATGACCGAACAGCGTGTACATGTGATCTTCCTTGAACGTCTGCCGTACGTATTCGTTGGCGATCGCCGTCAGGAAGAAGAACAGAGCGAAGCTCCACGTGAACTTGTGCCAGCCCTCATCGGTGTAGTGAAAGGTCTTTTCGAAAACGTACTTGAAGAAATTCTGGTTAAGCCAGAGCCCGGTGATCAGAAACACACCGAACAGGGCATTGAAGATCGTCACCTTGATCTGCACCCACATCGGGTCATGCGTGATCAGCGTCAGCGATGCAAACACGATTGTCACGCTCGAAGCGATCAACGGGAAAACCGGCGGCCGATGGAACATGTACAGCATAACGGCGATCGCCAGCACAGTCGTCGCGATCAGCGACCATGTGCCGGCCGTGATCCCGAAGAAGGCATTGACGACGAACATCGTCACCAGCGGCCCGAACTCGCTCAGGATATTGATCGTTTGCTCGGCGTTGAATGGGAACCAGCGCTTACGCGCGGGCGCCATCGATGGAGCACTGCGAATGTTTATGTCTTGCGTCATGCGGTGATCCCAGTACCCCCCGATTTCAAGTTCCGGCAATGGCGTGAGCGAAATCGGCAGCGGAGAACGGCTGCAGATCGTCGGCGCTCTCTCCAACGCCGATCGCATGAATGGGCAATCCGAATTTGGCGGCAATCGCAACGAGGATGCCGCCGCGAGCGGTGCCGTCGAGCTTCGTCATGACCAATCCTGTCACACCTGCGCGATCTCGAAAGACCTCGACTTGTTGCAAGGCGTTTTGACCCGTTGTCGCATCGAGCACAAGAACAACATCGTGCGGAGCACTCGCATCGAGCTTCTTCAGCACGCGTGTAACTTTTTCGAGTTCTTCCATCAACACTTGCTTGTTTTGAAGGCGGCCCGCGGTATCCAGCAAGAGCACATCCGCGCCCGAAGCTTGGGCCTGTTTTAAGGCATCAAATGCCAATCCTGCGGAATCGCCGCCAACTTCGCGCGCGATCACGGCACACCCTGTTCGTTCGCCCCATACCTTCAATTGGTCGATCGCCGCAGCACGAAACGTATCACCCGCAGCGAGCAAAACGGTTTTGCCTTCCGCTTTGAACTTCGTCGCCAGCTTGCCGATCGTCGTCGTCTTTCCGGTACCGTTGACGCCCACCATCATGATGACGTGGGGCCTATGCGACGGATCGATGACAAGAGGCTGCGCAACGGGCGAGAGCACGCGCGCGACTTCCGATGCAAGCACGTCGCGGACGTCATCGGCGGAAATGCCTTTTTCAAAACGTCCCTTGCCAATGGCTGAGGTTATGCGGCTCGTCGTCTCCAGTCCAAGATCGGATTGGATCAGAAGATCTTCAAGATCGTCGAGCGTTTCAGCGTCGAGCTTGCGCTTCGAAAAAAGATCAGTGATCCCGCCGGTCAGCTTCGACGACGTCTTGCCAAGCCCGGATTTGAGCCGATTGAACCAGCTTTGCTTGACCGGCTCGGCCGTCTTCGGCACGTCCTCCGCCAAGACGGCAGGTGCACTCGTTTCGGACGTCGGCTCTTCATGCGCAACGTCCGACGGGCTCGGTGCAGCAGAGCCTCCTTTGAAAAGCCGGCCGAAAAGACCTTTGCCTTTGTCCTTCTGGTCGCTCACGCGCAAGCCTCGCCGACCAGTCGCTGCGCTTCGGAACGCGTGATCTGCGTCCGGACGACGGAGCCGATATCGAGTGCTTCTGCCCCCCGCAGCACCACCTCGGCAAATTGCGGCGTTCGCCCTTTGCCGCCCTTTTCGACCAGCACATCCACCACGCGTCCGCGCTGATCCTGGAGATACGATGCGAGCACGGCGCTTCCCTTTTCGCGCAGGCGCGCAGCACGCGCTTTGACAACCGGCCCCACCACTTGCGGCATACGCGCGGCGGGCGTTCCGTGCCGAGCCGAAAACGGAAAAACGTGCAGGTAGGTCAAACCGCAGTCATCGACGATACGACAGGAGTTTTCGAACATCTCATCCGTTTCTGTTGGAAATCCAGCGATCAAATCCGCGCCGAACACGATATCTCTGCGCAGCGAACGAGCCTTGTCGCAAAATGCGATCGCATCGGATCGAAGGTGACGGCGCTTCATGCGCTTCAGAATCAGGTCGTCGCCTGCCTGCAACGACAAATGCAGGTGCGGCATCAGACGTTCTTCGTCCCGAAGCGCAATCATCAAATCCTCGTCGGCCTCAACCTGATCGATGGACGACAATCGCAGGCGCTTGAGATCGGGCACGTGCTTCAGCACCTGCCGCACGAGCTTCCCGAGCGTGGCTTTGCCCGGAAGGTCGCGGCCGTAGGAGGTCATGTCGACACCCGTCAAAACGACCTCGGCATAGCCTTTTTCGACGAGCTGTTGCACCTGTGTGACGACTTCCCCCGCCGCCACTGAACGCGACGGTCCGCGGCCATATGGAATGATGCAAAAGGTGCAACGATGATCGCAGCCGTTTTGAATCTGCAAATACGCTCGTGTCCGCGATCTGAAGCCGTCGATCATATGCAGCGCGGACTCGCGCACACTCATGATGTCGTTGACTTTGACGCGTTCCCCATCCGCGATCGATAATCCCGCGAACGTCGCGGCTTTCATCTTCTCGCTGTTGCCGACGACATGATCGACCTCGGGCATGGCGGCGAAACGTTCCGGCTCGATTTGCGCCGCGCATCCCGTTACGATGATGCGAGCGCTTGGCTTTTCGCGCCGGAGCCGCCGAACGGTTTGCGTCGCCTGCCGAACCGCTTCGTTCGTCACAGCGCAGGTATTGACGATGATCGCGTCATCGAGGCCAGCGGCAAGCGCATGGCGCCGCATGACCTCGGACTCATACGTGTTGACCCTGCAGCCAAGCGTTATCACGACGGGTTCGGACATTTGGCTGATCGTCTTCTTTCTGAAAGGGCGTGCACCGGATCACCGCGCGCATCGCGGACTAGACCGACACCTTCGCCAATTTCGAGCAATCGATCGCGCCCTCGTACTCGAACGCGACAGGCCCCGTCATCAGAATATGATTGTTGGCGGCCCATTCGATCTCGAGCACGCCACCCGGCAGCGTCACCGCCACCTTGCGCTCGGTGAACCTCTTGCGCACGCCACAGACCGCGGCCGCGCACGCCGCCGATCCGCATGCCATGGTCAAGCCCGCACCCCGTTCCCACGTCCTGAGCAGAATGGTATTCGCCGACGTCACTTGCGCCAGAGAAATATTGGCGCGCTCGGGAAAGATCGGATGATTTTCAAGCAGCGGGCCGAAGCGCTCGAGATCATAGTCGTCGAGATCGTCGACCCAGAAGATCGCGTGCGGGTTGCCGACGTTCACGACCGAGGGCGAGTGCAATACCGGTTCGTCGATAGGACCGACCTGCAATTCAATGGCGCGCGTATCGCGAAATTCTTCGGCGAGCGGAATATCCTGCCAGCCGAACTTCGGCTCGCCCATGTCGACCGTGATGGCGGTCTCGTCCTTCACGATGGTATCGAGTACCCCGGCGCGCGTTTCGACGAGAAACCTGTCGCGCCCGCCGCCCTGCGACAGGAACCACCCGACGCAGCGCATGCCATTGCCGCATGCACCTGCCTCGGAACCGTCGGCGTTGTAAATGCGGACATAGGACTCCGTTCCGCTCGTCCGGGGCGCGTGCAGCACCATCATCTGATCGAACCGCGACATCCTCTCGGACGCGACCGCTGTCACCTCTTCGGGGGTGAACGTCTTGGTACTATTCCGCAAATCGACGACGACGATCTCGTTGCCGAGGCCGTTCATTTTGAGATAGGGAATGGTCGTGGCCGTGTTCATAGGGCCTATATGGCGAGAACCGGCAAGAATGACAATTCCGAACCCAGCGGCTGGCGGGCGGCACCCGGAAGACATCGCAGGCTTCCCTAAACGGAACAAACCTGCTTGATCTGCCGTTAACGGCGCCAAAATCGTCTAGCCTCGTTATTTTCCCGCCCGCATTGCCCCGTCCAGCCGGAAGATCCCGATGACGCAACCGGTATACAATACCTTGCTCTTCCGCGTGGCCTTCGCCCGCGAACGGCCGTTCTACTGCTACGGCTGCATCTGTCTGACCCCGGACGAACGCAATTATCAACGACGCGTCTTCGGGCTGGCGCGTGCCTGGGGCAAGAAGCTGAAGCATGAACGCGCGGCGGCACCGCATCGTCCGCGCCATTAGGCTATTTGTCCGGTGTGACAGGCGCGCAAGCCCGGCCGCAAAATCCGTCCCCGCGCCTTGCCGTAGCCTCGAAATCGGCGCACACGTTGGTCCGTTATGGGGCCGGGGACAGCTTTCCAAATGTCGAATTTCGTGCGCTGCGCGGCGACCCTGCTGACCGCCCTGATCGCCCTCGGGGCGGTAACCGGTGGGGCTTCTGCCGAAGACATGCTCTACGCCCTCAAGATCGGCGCGCTGGCCCACGACGTTCCGGACCTGTGGAGCGGCTTCCAGGTCGAAAAGAACGCCGTCGATATCAACATAGAGGCGCAATTCAACGCGGCCTGGGTGCTGCCTTGGGGCGCCATCCGTCCCGT
>JBEVLH010000150.1:0-4415 GCA_040509255.1 Hyphomicrobium sp.
TCAAGTCTACGAGACACCCCGCTTCGAGATCGCGCACTTCGATCTTTATCGCCTCTCCAATCCGGGTGAGATCGACGAACTCGGTCTCGACGCGGCCCTTTCCCGCGGCATTGCAATTGTCGAGTGGCCCTCGAACGGCGACGGCCGCATCGCCGAAGATCGGCTAACACTGCGCTTTGATGAAACAACGTCCTCTGATCGCCGAAATGTCAGCTTCAAGGGGCCTGTGGATCTCTCCGCCCGGCTCCATCGCTTCGGCGCCATTCGCGAATTTCTCGAGGGTGCAGGTTGGGGCGACCCCTCGACCGTCTTTGGCTATTTGCAGGGCGATGCCTCGCCTCGCCGCTATGCCCGCCTCGTCAAGGCCGACGGTACGCGCGCGATTTTGATGGATTCGCCGCAGCGGCCGGACGGACCGCCGATACGCGACGGCAAATCCTACAGTGCCATCGCCTGTCTTGCGGAAAACGTAAGGGCGTTCGTCGCTATCGACCGGACACTCGAAGCAGCCGGGCTTTCAGTCCCGCATATCTTTGCGGAGGATTTGAACCAGGGGCTTCTCCTGATCGAAGACTTTGGCGACGAGGTATTCGGATCGGAGGTCAAGCGCGGCCGCGACCAATCGGCCCTCTGGAGGCGCGGCGTCGATGCGCTCATAGCGGTTCAAGGTACGCCGCCGCCACGCCGTATTGCGCTCTCTGACGGATCCGATTTCGAAGTGCCGATCGCGAATGATGCGGTCCTCGAAATCGAAACCGAACTTTTTCTCGACTGGTATTGGCCGGCCCTTCGCGGTAGCCAGCCACCAACCACGGCGCGGGGCGAATTCAAAAAACTTTGGAAAACGCTTTTCGATCGCGTTCTGGCGCAACCAAAAACCTGGCTGTTGCGCGATTTTCACTCACCTAACCTCATTGCGCTCGACGCCCGTCAAAGCCCCGGCGACGTCGGGATTATCGATTTTCAGGACGCGATGATCGGACCTGCAGCCTACGATCTCGTCTCCCTTCTTCAGGATGCTCGCGTCGACGTTCCGGAAGCCCTGGAAAAGCAATTGCTTGACCATTACATCGAAACTGTCGGAGCCCGCGACGCCGCTTTCGACCCAACGGATTTCCGTGTCGCCTACGCGGTGCTCGGCGCCCAACGGAATACAAAAATCCTTGGTATTTTCGCCCGCCTCGCCATGCGAGACGGAAAAAGGCAATACCTTGCCCATGTGCCAAGGATCTGGGGGTATCTCGAACGCGATCTACAGCATCCTGATCTCGCGCCGCTCAGGGCATGGTATGACGAGAACCTGCCTCCGAGGCTGCGCGCGGAAACCCTGAAGATCTAACCCGAATTCGGAGACGCATCTGCATGACGTCCGCCAAGCGCCCAACGAGCGCGTTCGTCCTGGCTGCCGGCAAAGGCGAACGCATGCGCCCGCTGACGAGTACCATCCCCAAGCCTCTCGTGCCGCTTGGCGGCAAGCCTCTCATCGACCACGTCCTCGACCGGCTTGCAGGCGCGGGCATCGAGCGCGCCGTCGTCAACGTCCATTATCTGGCCGACAAGCTTGAAAAGCATCTGGCACATCGCTCCAGCCCGAAAATCATCATCTCCGACGAAAGCAAGCAATTGCTCGACACCGGCGGCGGAGCACTACGCGCCCTTCCCGAACTCGGGGACAGGCCGTTTGTGATTCATAATTCCGATTCCGTCTGGATCGAAGGGCTTGGCTCGAACCTCACACGTCTGCTCGATGCCTGGGACGAGAAAACGATGGACAGTCTGATGCTGGTCGCGCCGCTCGCCGCCAGCATCGGCTATGACGGCCCCGGAGATTTCCAGATGGGTCCGACCGGACGCCTGACGCGGCAGTCCGGCCCCCGAATGGCGCCCTTCGTTTTCGCCGGCGTTTCGATCGCCCATCCGCGCATGTTCGACGGCGCGCCCCAAGGTCCGTTCTCGCTCAACAAACTGTGGGATCGCCTGATCGACAGCGGCCGGCTTTACGGGCTGCGCCTCGAAGGCATTTGGATGCACGTCGGGACGCCCGATGCACTTGCCGAGGCGGAAGCCGCGCTGACGCAACCGCTGACGACGAGTTCCGACTGATGACGCCGAACGTTTACACGCTTCCTCTTGGCGTGCCCTTTCTCGACGCGCTCGCGCGTGCGATCCTGAAGGGCGATCTGCCGAAGTTCGGCGGCCCTGCGCCCGACCTCCTATCGCTCCCCAAGATTACGCTTCTTCTGCCGACGCGCCGTGCGGCCCGCGCCGCCCGCGAGGCTTTCCTTGCAGCTTCCGGAAGCCGTGCCTTGCTGATGCCGCGCATCCAGCCGATTTCCGAAGGCGACGGCGACGTCTCCTTGATATCGAACCTGCTTGAGCTGGGCCCCTCCGGCATCGACGCGCTTGAGCAGACGCCTGCGATCAATTCGCTCGACCGCATGCTTGTCCTGATGCAGCTGGTCGCGCGCTGGCGACAGAATATGGCAGATGCATCAGCGCCTGCCGATAAAACGGCACTTGGCTCAACACCGGCGCAGGCGGCTCAACTCGCCACTGAACTAGCCAAGCTGATGGACGACATCGAGCGCGAGAACGTCTCTTTGGCCGGCATTCAAACGATTGTCCCCGAGACGTATTCCGAGCACTGGAAAAAGACCGTCGATTTCCTGAAGATTGTCACCGAGTTCTGGCCAAGCTATCTCGCTGCCAACGGCTTCAGCTCGCCGGAAGCGCGACGCAACGCATCGATCCTCGCCGAAGCCGAGCGCATCGCTAAGCTGAAGCCCGAAGAAATAGTTATCGTCGCAGGCGTCACCGGCTCCATTCCGGCCACCGTTTCGCTGATGCGCGCCGTTGCCTACCACGCTTCCGGCGCGGTCGTGCTGCCGGCGCTGGACACCACGCTTGATGCCGAAGGCTGGAACAGCATCACCGTCGGCCATCCCGAGCATCCGCAGTTCGGTTTGAAAAAGCTTCTCGATGGCTTGGAGATCGCACGCAGCGAGGTAATCGAACTTCCCGCCGTCGGCATCGATAGCGCGCGTCGCACGCGCTCCGCGTTCTTCAGCGAAGCCATGCGCCCTGCCGCTACCACTGCACACTGGCACGAGTTCGCCGCTCAAGCCGATCGCAACGAGCTTCGCAGCGCGTTGGCGGGCGTTTCCCTCATCGAAGCCCCGTCGGCGCAGGATGAAGCTGAAACGGTCGCTCTCATTCTCCGCGAAGCTGTCGAAACGCCCGGCCGCACCGCGGCGCTGGTTTCTCCCGACCGCGTGTTGGCCCGCCGGGTCGCGATCCGCCTCGAGGCTTGGGGCATTCGCGTTGACGACAGCGCCGGGCGGCCTTTCGCGAAAACCGTCCCCGGCGTTTTTCTGGCGCTCGTCATCAACGCCATCGTCAGCAAATTCGCACCAGCCGAAACGATGGCTCTGCTGCGCCATCCGTTGTGCCGGCTCGGCCTCAAGACGTTCGACATTCGCCGCTTTGCCCGCGCACTCGAGATCAGCGCTTTTCGACGGCCGTATCTGGGCCGAGGGATCGAGGGCATCCTTGCCGCACTCGATAATGCCGACCTCGACGACGATCATCGCATGCACGTCGCAGCCGAGCGGCTCTGGCAGGAAGACACCGACGGCGCCCGTGCTCTCGTTTCCAAAATCGCCGAGGCCTTCCGCCCACTCACCGATCTTTATTCGGCGGATGCGATGCACCGCCTCTCCGATCTGGCGCGCGCCCACGCCGCCGCTGCCGAAGCGCTCGCGACCCTCCCCGACGACGAAGCGCCGAGCGAGCAAAACCCGCTTTGGCAGGGCGAAGCCGGCGAAACTGCGACGCGCTTTTTCACCGAGCTTCTACGGCTCGAGACGCCAACCGTAGACATCCGCGCCACCGATTACGCCGATCTCTACGCGACCCTGCTGGCGCGGGAGAATGTTCGCCAGCGCGGTCATGTGCACCCTCGGATTTCCATCTGGGGGCCGTTCGAAGCAAGATTGCAGCAACCAGATGTGCTGGTCGTCGGCTCGCTGAATGAAGGCACATGGCCTGAAGCCGCCGACCCGGGAGCCTGGCTGAACCGGCCCATGCGTTCCGAACTTGGCCTTCCGTCGCCGGAAGAAGAGATCGGGCGCGCGGCGCATGATTTCGTTTCCCTCCTCGGCGCCGATATGGTCTATCTCACCCGCGCCGAGAAGGTCGACGGCGTGCCGACCGTACCGTCGCGCTGGCTGATGCGGATCACCGCGCTCCTGAAGGGGATGGACCTTGCTTCCGTCCTCGAAGCCGAAAAGCCGTGGCTGGCCTGGGCTCGTGCCCGCGATCTCATCGACCTCTCGCAGCGAACCATCGTTCACGCGCCCGAGCCGCGTCCGCCGGTCGATATCCGACCCCGCAAGTTGAGCGTGACTGAGATCGAG
>JBEVLH010000151.1:0-3763 GCA_040509255.1 Hyphomicrobium sp.
CAGGTAATCATGTAAAAAACTCAGATATGCCGCGTCCTGACATCTCTGGGGAAGATAGACACAACAAACCAATTCCATACATCTAGCAGACATGATATGTGTGCAGGGATCGGTTCAATCGGGATGAGTGAGAATGTCTTGGAAGCCTTGGCTGGCCGAAGGTAGCCACCTCAAATACCGGGGCATTGTCGAAGCCCTCGAGGCCGACCTCAAAGAGGGTCGCATCAAGCCTGGCGACCGGCTGCCGCCGCAGCGAATGATCGCCGAGGTCCTCGACGTCGACCTCACGACGGTAACGCGAGCCTTCAACGAAGCGCGCCGGCGCGGCCTTGTGGAAGCCAATGCCGGACGCGGCACTTTCATCCGTCGTCGCATCGGCTACGGGCCAATTCCTGGCGTCGGCGCACGTCCGGCGGTCGACCTCAGCATGAATATCCCGCCTCAGCCCGGCAGCGCCAATTTCAAGCGGCTGATCCCAGAGACCATCGCCAACCTGCTTTCCGAAACGAACGGGATGCTGAATCTGCACTACCAGGAAAGCACGGGCAGCGACGCAGACCGCGACGCCGCCGCATCTTGGCTGGCGCGGCGCATCGACAACGTCAGCCCATCGACGATCGTCCTGACCGCCGGTGCGCAAAGCGCGCTCTACGCAATTTGCTCGTGCCTCTTCTCTGCAGGCGACACGATCGCTACTGGTTGCGTGACCTATCCAGGACTGAAGGCCGTCGCCCAGCAGCTCGGGCTGAAGCTTGTGCCCCTTGCCATGGATGAACACGGCATAATCCCTGCTGCGTTTGAAGCTTCCTGCGCCGCGACGCCGCCGAAATCGCTCTACGTCATCCCGTCCATCGACAATCCGACGACCGCGACTTTGCCCGAAGCCCGCCGGCAGGAAATCGTCACCGTCGCGCGCCGCTATGGCGTCTCGATCATCGAGGACGACCCTTATTCGGTTCTGCAGTTCGATGCCCCGGCGCCGTTGGCGGCGCTCGCGCCCGACCTGACGTGGCACATCGCAACGCTGTCGAAATGTGCAACGCCCGCCCTGCGCATCGCCTACGTCGTTGCGCCCAGTGCGTCACAGGCGATGCGGCTCGCGGGCGCGACGAGAGCCATCAGCCTGATGGTGCCGCCGATCAATGCTGCACTCGCGTCGCGCTGGATTTCGAGCGGCATCGTCGACGACCTGACCGCTGCCATCCGCGATGAAAACATCGCGCGCCAGCGGCTTGCGAAAACAATCCTAGGCGACATCACCACGGCCGCCGATCGCTGCGGCCACCATATTTGGCTGACCCTGCCGTCTCAATGGCGCGCAGGGGAGTTCGTCGATCACGCCGGCCGCTCCGGCATATCCGTCGTGCCGGCGTCGGCGTTTGCGACCGGCTTTGACTACCCTGAAGCCCTCCGCCTGTCGCTCGGCGTCGCGCCGGATCGCGAATCCCTTGTCGAAGCCCTGAAGCAACTTGCGAGCCTTCTCGCACAGCCATCTGTCGCGGTTCGGGCGATCGTGTAGCGGCAAAATCCCTATCCGGATCGGTGCTTCCAAACGAACAGTTGCAAACCTTTCCTACCTAGATATCCTTGCGGCTATATCGCAATTGAGGACAAGGTGGGCCTGCAATGTCCGTCGCATCGAATTTGTCTCGTTTTACTCTGAGCATGGCTCTAGCGGGGCTGTTGTCGGTTTCGGGCTTGGCCGAAGCTCAGGCGCAGAAGACCGACACAACTACGCTCACCGTCTTTGCCGCCGCCAGCCTGAAGAACGCGCTCGATGGCGCCGCCAAGGCTTACGAGAAAAGCACCGGCAACAAGATCGTGATTTCGTTTGCTGGTTCGTCGGCTCTGGCAAAGCAGATCGAGCAGGCCGCACCGGCCGACATCTTCATTTCAGCTGACCTCGATTGGATGGATTACGTCCAAAAGAAAAAGCTCATCGATGATGGGAGCCGATCCAACCTGCTCGGCAACCGCCTCGTCCTGATTGCGCCGAAGTCGAGCACAATATCGCTGAAGATTGCCCCGGATTTCCCGTTGGCCGCCACTCTCGGTGACAACCACCTTGCAATGGCGAACGTGAAGTCTGTTCCGGCGGGCAAGTACGGATCGGCCGCGTTGGAAAAGCTTGGCGTCTGGAAGGCAGTTGAGCCGAAAGTCGCGCAGGCCGACAATGTCCGCGCCGCCCTCGCCCTCGTCGCTCAGGGAGAAGCCCCTCTCGGGATTGTCTATCAATCCGACGCGGTCGCAGAGCCGAAGGTCAAGATCGTCGATACTTTCCCGGAAGAAACGCATCCAGCAATCATTTACCCGATCGCCATCTTGTCGGCGACGAAGAGCGGCGACGCAGCTAAAGCCTTCGTCGCCTACCTGAGGACGCCCGAGGCGGAAGCCTTCTTCACGAAACAAGGGTTCACAATCCTTCGCTTGCCGTCCTAAGCCCCGCCGAACGTCAAACCGAAAGGCACATTGGGTGTTTGGATTTTCCCCCGACGAGTGGACCGCCATCCTACTCAGCATGCGCGTTGCCACCGTCGGAACGCTTTTCGGTTTGCCGGTGGCGCTGTTCGCGGCGTATGCGCTGGCGAGGTGGCATTTTCCGGGTAAGGTCATACTCGACGGAATACTCCACCTGCCCCTCGTCCTGCCGCCCGTGGTGACCGGCTACTTCCTGCTGCTGAGCTTCGGACGGCAAGGACCGATCGGCAAAGAGCTTTACGATCTCTTTGGCATCACCTTTTCCTTCCGTTGGACGGGTGCGGCGCTGGCATGCGGCATCATGGGCTTCCCCCTGATGCTGCGCGCGATTCGGCTGTCGTTCGAAGCGATCGATCGGCGACTCGAGACAGCGGCCTCGACGCTGGGCGCCAACGGTTGGTGGACATTCCTACTGGTGACGATTCCGCTGGCGCTGCCGGGAATTCTCGTCGGCGCTATCCTGTGCTTTGCAAAAGCACTTGGTGAATTCGGCGCGACAATCACCTTCGTTTCGAATATTCCCGGTGAAACGCAAACGATACCCACCGCAATTTACACGTACACGCAGGTTCCGGGCGGTGAGTTCCAGGCGTTTCGGCTGGCCTGCGTTTCCGTCTTCATTGCGATGGTCGCGTTGATCGTCTCGGAAATCTTGAATCGCCGCATCCAGAAGCGGATCGCAGTCTTCGAATGAAGGGTTCGGATTCGCCGCTCAGTGTCTCGGTGTATCGCAAGCGAAGCGACTTCACGCTCGACGTCGCATTCGAAAGCGATTGTCGGCTCACCGCGTTATTCGGCCCTTCCGGTTCGGGAAAGACGTCGGTCCTGAACCTGATTGCGGGTGTGCTGCGGCCGGATAAGGGCCGCATCGTCGTTGCGGGCCAGGTCCTCACCGATACCGCCGCCCGTATTTTCGTGCCAGCCCATAAGCGCCGCGTTGGCTTCGTGTTCCAGGATGCGCAGCTCTTTCCGCATCTGACGGTCGTACAAAACATTAAATTCGGGCAGTGGTTCAGACGCGGCGAAAGGAACGCTTTGCCGCTGGACGTAATCGCCGGCGTGCTCGGCATCGACCATCTTTTGAAGCGTCGCCCGGCGACACTCTCAGGTGGCGAGAAACACCGTGTTGCGATAGCGCGTGCATTGCTTTCGTCGCCGCGCATCCTGTTGATGGACGAACCGTTGGCAGGCCTCGACGACGCCCGTCGGCTCGAGATCATGACTCTGATCGAGCGCGTCCGCGACGAATTTTCCGTACCGATCGTATACGTCACCCACAATCGCG
>JBEVLH010000152.1:0-4301 GCA_040509255.1 Hyphomicrobium sp.
TTCCCGCCAGCATTTCCGTTTGCGGCCTTGGGCGACGCTCGGTATTATGGGGGAGTCCGGGTCGCCCGGACCTTAGTGACATGCGGGACCAACCAGCAAAGGACGCTCGCCGCTTGATCCGACCCACAACCGAGGGTGCTCGCAAGAGTTCCTCAATCGCCCAGTCCGCCGCCAAGGCGCCGGACGCGGCAGCCCTGCTCGATGATATCGTCCGTTGGCTTGACGATGCGAAGGCAGAAGAAATCGTCTCCATTCCCCTCGAAGGCAAATCCGCACTGGGCGACTATATGGTCGTCGCGTCGGGCCGTAACGACAGGCACGTCGGCGCCATCGCCGAGCAGCTGCGCGAAAAGCTCAAGGCGCGCGGCGAAGCTCGCGTTCGCGTCGAAGGCATGAGCGCTTGCGACTGGGTGCTGATCGACACGGGCGACGTGATCGTCCATGTCTTCCGGCCCGAGGTACGCGAATTCTACAACCTCGAAAAGATGTGGCAGGCGGAAATCCCGCCGGACGCATCGCGCGGCGATTCCTCTCAGCACTGAGAGTGATCGTAGAAGCTTTTGTTGAGACGCGGCTGAATCTGTTTGGCCGCGAGGCCGTTGATCGATGCGCATCGCCATCTCCGCGATCGGCAAGCTGAAAGACGCCGAAGAGCGCGCAATCGTCGACCGCTACGCCAAACGGCTGAACGGGGCCGGCAAGACGCTGGGCCTCGGCCCGCTCGATATCCGCGAATATCCCGAAAGCCGCGCGGCCGACGTTGCGAGCCGCAAACGCGACGAAGCCGATAGGCTCATGAAAGACGTCGGCGCGGACGATGTGGCAATCGTCCTCGAGCCCACGGGAAAATCCCTGACCAGCGAAGCCTTCGCGGCCTTCATTCGCGACACCCGCGACGGCGGCGCGAAAACCTCCGTCTTTCTCATCGGCGGTCCCGACGGCCACGGTGACGTTGTTCTCAAAGCAGCCGCGCTGAAGCTATCGCTTGGCGCGCTTACGCTTCCTCATGGTCTCGCGCGCGTCGTATTGGTCGAGCAGTTGTATCGGGCCGCAACGATCCTCTCCGGCCACCCCTATCATCGCGCGTGATCGGAATGCCCGTCGCGAAGCCGCCCGCAGAAATCAAATACAGCTTCCCGCCGATCGTTCCTGATAATGCGAACCTGCTGATCCTCGGCACGCTGCCAGGCGAAGAATCCCTTCGCCTTCAGCAATACTACGGCTACGCGCGCAATCACTTTTGGCCGCTGATCGCCGCGCTCTCCGGCAAACCCCTGCCTGCGACATACGTCGAGAGAACGGCCCTCCTGCACGCCAATCGCTGGGCACTCTGGGACGTGCTCGAAGGCGCGGAACGCATCGGCAGCTCGGATGCAGCGATCCGAAATCCCACAGCAAATGCATTTGGCGACTTCTTCGCCATGCACCCGAACATCCGCACGGTCGCGTTCAACGGCCAGAAGGCTCGCGACCTCTTTCGACGTTACGTACTGAAGCCCGGCATCGTCGCCGCCGACCGCATCACGACAATCGATCTTCCGTCTTCAAGCCCGCTCTACACCAAGCCCTTAGAGGAAAAGCTGGCCGTTTGGCGCGCGCAGCTCCAAGCCCACATCCCCACAGCAGGTCAGAAGCGCCGCGCAAAATAATCGATGGCGAAATTCGGCAGCAACCGGCGCATCGCAGCCGCCAGATAAGTCGGCGTCGTCACGTAGTAATGCCGACGCGGGCGCGCGCTCTCGACCGCATGGATGAGCCGCTTCGTTACGGCTTCCGGTTCGAGTTTGAACGTCTGCTGCCCGCCAGCCTTCATGGCTTCGAGCCGCGCGCGATAGACCTCGCGATGCGGTGAGTTGTCGAGATCGATGGTCGCCAGCAGACGCGCCACCGAATGCTCAACAAACCGCGAGCGGATCGGCCCCGGCTCGATGAGAGACACGCGGACGCCAGATCCCTCAAGTTCGAGCCGCAGCGATGTCGTCAGAGCTTCGAGAGCGAACTTCGACGCGCAATAGGCACCTCGATAGGGCGCCACGATCATCCCGAGAACCGACGAGCAGTTGACGATCCGCCCCTGACCATTCTTTCGCATGGATGGAATGAGCCGGCGCGTCAGGTCATGTGTCCCGACGACGTTCACTTCGAATTGTTCGCGCAACAGTTTCGGCGTCAGGTCTTCGACCGCGCCCGGCTGTCCGAACGCTGCATTGTTGAAAAGCGCGTCGAGTTTTCCGCGCGTCAATTCCAGCGCCCGGATCGCGCACGTCGCTATTGATTGCGAATCGGCCAGTTCAAGCGGCAGCACTTCGACGTTGAGGAAATTCTTGAGCCGCGCCAGATCTTCCGCCTTCCGCGCCGTCGCGATGACGCGCCAGCCCCGCTCGCGCATCGTGCGGGCCGCATCGAGGCCGATGCCGGACGAGCATCCGGTGATGAGAATAGTACGTGACATTGGGCTCCAGTGATTCCGGTCACTCGAGGTCTGCCTTACCACGAGCCTGAGCGCCGCGTCTTTCCCCGAGACACCGGCATGCCGGACATCCGCAAGATTTCAGATAGGGGCCGCCGGCACGAATTACTTCTTGAATTTCACGAGATCGTGCCCGTCCTCGGCCTTGAGCGTCAGCGTATCGTCCTGAATGACGAACGACCGCGCCGCCTCCAGCGCTGCAAAATACTGCGCCTCGACATCCGACTTGCCCTCGCATGTCATCTTGGTCGACGCGAGCGGACCGATCTGGACGGCATCGTCTTCGATGGAAATGGGGCCGTTGAAACGATTGCAGCCGCCCGTTCCCGACACTTGGTCCGTCGTGTAGTCGAGCGTCGGCCCTTCGACGGGCCTGCCGTTCAATTCGATGGCCGCCCAGCTGGCCGTGAGCGGGCCGTCGTCGTCTTCCTGAGCCATCGCGGACGCGCCGACGGCAAGCGCAACCGCGCCGATCATGACCGCTGCCACGTAACGCATCGAAGCCTTTTCCTTCTTTGATTTGCTGCGCTCAGTTCGCGCCTTCGAGCAGCCGACGCGCGATCACCTGTGCCTGGATTTCGGCGGCACCCTCGAAAATGTTCAGAATGCGCGCATCGCAGAGCACGCGGCTGACCGGATATTCGAGCGCGAAGCCGTTGCCGCCGTGAATCTGCAGCGCGTTGTCGGCGTTGGCCCACGCGACGCGCGCGCCGAGCAGCTTCGCCATGCCGGCTTCCAGATCGCACCGCCGCCCCGCGTCCTTCTGCCGTGCGGAAAAATACGTAAGCTGACGCGCAATCATCGTCTCGACTGCCATCATCACGATCTTGTTGCGGACGCGCGGAAACGAATAGATCGGCTTGCCGAACTGCACGCGTTCGAGTGCATACTTGAGACCAAGGTCCATCGCGCATTGCGCAACGCCGACGGCCCGCGCCGCCGTCTGAATGCGCGCACCCTCGAACGTGTTCATCAGCTGCTTGAAGCCCTGCCCTTCGATGCCGCCGAGCAGATTTTCCGCCGGGACTTCGAAGTTGTCGAACGAGATGTCGTATTCCTTCATGCCGCGATAGCCCAGCACCTCGATTTCGCCGCCCGTCATGCCCTTCGCGGGGAACGGATCTTCGTCGGTACCGCGCGGCTTTTCCGCCAACAGCATCGAGAGGCCCTTGTAGCCGGCCTCGCTGGGATTGGTCCGCGTCAGAACGGTCATGATGTCGGCGCGGACGGGATGCGTGATCCACGTCTTCTGGCCGGTGATCGTGTAGACGTCGCCCTTTTTCACCGCCCGCGTCTTAAGCGATGCGAGATCGGAACCCGTGTTGGGCTCGGTGAAGACCGCAGTCGGCAGCAATTCGCCCGACGCGATTTTCGGCAGATACTTTTCCTTCTGCTCGGGCGTTCCGTTGTTGAGAATGAGTTCGCCAGCGATCTCGGCTCGCGTGCCGAGCGATCCGACGCCGATATAGCCGCGCGAAAGCTCTTCCGACGCGACACACATCGATTCCTTGCCGAGCGCCATGCCGCCGAACTCTTCCGGCAGGGAGAGGCCGAAAACGCCAAGCTCGGCGAGCTTCGAAATGACTTCGAGCGGAATGTACTCGTTCTTGAGATGCCACTCGTGGGCGTGCGGGATAACCTCGTCGAGCGAGAAGCTGCGCATCAGGTCCTGGATCTGCGCGTGCGTTTCGTCGAGGCCCGTATCGCCGAACGTCATGGCTTCGGGCTGCGCGGCAATCAGTTCGCCGAGGCGGGCCTTGACCGATTCCGATCCGCCTTCCGCGACCAGATCCGCGACGGAATCTTCGAACCGCCGGACATCGGCCTTCGA
>JBEVLH010000153.1:0-3866 GCA_040509255.1 Hyphomicrobium sp.
ACGCGCTTCAGCTCCGGCAGGTGTCCGTGCTCCGCCCGCAAATAGAGCGGCGTTACATAAAGGATCGAGTTCTCGATCGGGATCACAAGCAAGTTCGCACCGCGTATCACCCGCGAGCCCATCTGATTCCACAGCGTGATTTGTTGGGAGATCTCGGTGCTCTGATTGATCCGTGCTTCGATCTGGAATGGTCCATAGACGAGCTTCTCCTTGGGAAACTCGTAGACGATCAGCTTGCCGTAGTCGGGTGCGTCACAACGCGCAGCGAGCCACGCGATCATATTGTCGCGTTGGCTCGGCACCATGGGGAGCATGAGGAAGAACTCGGCCTGCGGCTCACCGGGCAGCCGCATGATGATGTAATACGGGGCCATCGTTGCAATGCCGCCGCCGCCTGGCTGGCGCGGGAACTGCCAGAGATCCTCGCGATTATAGAAAACGTCGGCCGCCTCCATGTGGTAGGTCTGATACAGCCGCGCCTGAATCAGGAACAGGTCCTCCGGATAGCGAATGTGCTTCTGCAGGTCGGCGGGCATGGCTGAGAACGGCGTGAACAAGTTCGGAAAGATGCGCTGGTAGGTCGCGGCGACCGGGTCGCCGGCGTCCATCAGATAAAAGTCGACGGTTCCATTATAGGCATCGACGATGACCTTCACTGAATTGCGAATGTAGTTGATATCCACGTCTTGCGCCGGCTGCGCAGAGGGGAAATAGGAACTCGTCGTATAGGCGTCCTGCATCCAGAACATCCGCCCATCGCTGATGACCAGATAGGGATCGTGATCGAGCCTGAGGAAGGGAGCGACCGTTTGTACCCGTTGCTGGATATTGCGGCGGATCATGATCCGGCTGTCGGCAGTGATGTAGCTTGAGAGCAGCAGGTTCGGGTCGTTGAAGTAAAAAGCAAACAGGCCTCTCCACACCATCGCTCCTATCGGAATGCCACCCGTGCCGTCATAAGCCACGTAGACATTGTCTTTTCCCTTCGGATAGTCGAACTCAGGTGTGCTCCCCTTGACGATGACGTAGCTATCGCGCTCTTCGCCGTAGTAGATGCGCGGTTCATGGATCTGGGGGCCTCCGTCGGCGACAGGAGGGATGTCGCGCAAATAGAAGAATGGCAGCCCTTCGGTGCTTTTGCGGGTGACCGGGCTCATTACCGCGCCGGTCCCGTGAGTAAATAGCACGTGGCGGTTGACCCATGTCTGGGCATTCGGCGGCAGCAAGGAGGGCCGCAGTTCGCGAGCCGAGATCATTACGCTTTGGTAGGAGCCATCGAGCCAGTAGCGATCAACGTCAAGATGATGGAATTTGTAGTAAGTGCGGATCTCTTGCAGCTGCGCGTAGGTGTCCGACAAGGGCATCCAGTCCCACAGCCTGATATTCTCGATTGTCGCCTTGTTGGCGTCGAGCGTCTTGAAGGTAAGCTTCTGTTCGGCGGCAAAGGGCTTGGCTGCGATCTTATCGAGATTGTACGCCTGCCGGGTGAGCGCGATGTTGCGTTCGATGTAGGGCTTCTCCAGCTCCAACTCGCTTGGTTTAACGAAGAACTGCCGGAACAGCACGGGGACCGCGCCGGACAGCACGAAAGAGCCGATGACGACAAGCATGACCGCGGCGGCAGGAAGCCGGTAGGTCCTCACCCGGAGGTTAGCCAACGCAGCAAACGCCGCAATGATCGACAGCCCGATCATTAGCCACAGGCCCGGCAGCCCCACATGTACATCGGTGTAACTTGCGCCGACGACGACGCCGTTGTCGCCATACAGCAGCAGATAACGGTCGAGAACGTACGACCAGGCCTTCACGACGAAGAGGAGAGCGAGCAACGCCGAGCCGTGAGCGATTGCTGTCGGCGACATCGATCGATGATGAATGTTGTATTCAATGTCGCCGTGCACCCAGTAGATCGCCGCGGCGAAGAGCGCGCTCAGAACGAGTGTGAGCAGCATCCAGTTTTTGACGAGGATATAGGCCGGCAGCACGAAGAGATAGAAACTGATGTCCTTGTTGAAGAGCGGATCCCCGGCGCCGTAGGGAACATGATAGAAAAACTGCAGGATGGCGCCCCAATTGCCCACTTCAGCCGCGGCAACCAGCAGAGCGAGCAAACCTGCGCCGCCCGCGATGACCCGGGACCATGGCAGCCGATCGCGCACGACCGCCAGCAGGTCGGGCGGCGGCACATTGCCCGCAAGATTCCACACGAAGGCCGCGACAGATTGCGGCGGCTGCCGTCGGGCAAAACGCACCGCGAACCATCCGTTCAACCAAAGGATGACCGCAGTTCCGCTCCAGACCGCAAATAGAACGACGGCTTTAGTGCCGATTGTTGTCCAAAAAACCTGCAGATAACCGATCGAGTAAAACCACAGCCAGTCAACCAGTAAGTCGCTCGCGAGCCAGAGCAGGATCAGGCAAATCCCGACGACGACGGCCGCAATGATGAACCCGACCACGGCGCCTTGCCTTGGTACCTTCCGTTCGGGTCCGGTAATCCCGATCGTCATGGTTTGATCATAGCGTAAATGTGGGACGCCTACCGCTTTATTCGTGGTCGGGATTGCGCCTCAAGGCGGGGAACGCGGGCGCTCGAAGCCGGTCGCCGCTCTTATGCAATTGAAAAAGCGATATAAATTCCGGCGTCAAAATGTTGGGGTGCATGCTTCCTTGCGGTAGATGACCGACCAGCATAGTAACGAGGCGGTTCTCCGGCGGTCACCTTGCGAGACGCGCATGGCGCACCAGAGCAATGTACCTTCGCGTGCTTCGCCGCCTTCGGCAATCCCTGCGCGGTTGCCGATGGGCTACATCGCATCGCAGGCCGTATCGTCGCGACCAAATTTGGAATCGCCGTTCTGCTGAGCAAAGGCGCATTGACGAGCAGCGAGATCGCGCAGTCGACGGAAAAGCGGCCCGACGCGGTGCCTCGCCTACTGCGCGCGTTGGCGGCCTTCGATACTGTCAAGGACCTCGACTCGGGATTCGGTGGACGCCGTGGTTTCGCTTAACGACTGATCGGTCAAATCCACTCGTTGCCCTCAAGTGGTCGACGACGCGAATCGGGGACCGATTGGAGACCGCAATCATGCAAACCTTGGTACTGCTCGTGCTTTCCATGGTTGCCGGCCGCGCGAACGAATGTCTGCTCATAGGGCAAGTAGGGACGTGAAGTTTGTGTCCCCTCCCGGTTAATTTTGGAATTATAGGCCGCCTCGGTTAGGAGACGGCTTTCGGAAATTGCCGGCTCGCGTGTCCTGTTCTTGATGCTATTTCCTTTGCTGCCACTGAATGAATTTATCAAGCAGAGCTTGGGATTTTTCGGGCCCTTCTTTAGCCGTTCCAGCGGATGAGAGTTCGGAAATAGCATGTTCCGGGTTTTCGTTTCCTTGTATCCTTTGAAACTGCTTGAATCCTTGAAGCAGCGCCTGGGAGTCATCGGATGGCAGCTGAGCCGGCGTAGCCGATGCAGGAGTGGAAATGGAAACGGCGAGTTCCGAGGGATCACTTTTTGACTTTGGAACCACGTTAAACAAAACGAGCGCCACGATCACGGTGACACCGATCGCTGCGGCAATTCCGCCCGCGGTGGCGAGCAGTAAGCGTGGTGGACGGCGTTCGTAAAAAAACTGGGACTCCTTCGGCTGGGAGAATTTTGCGGAGGCTTCCTCGCGCATCTCGTCAAAACGAGACAAAGGGGGAGCGGGGGGTAAATGATCTGATCTCGTCTGCGGTGTCGCGTTAGATCGTGGGTCCGCCATGCCGCGGACCGAGCGCGGTGCGTAGTACAGCGGATCTTCTGGACTATCGGGGTTGGGATGGTCGTTCGCTTTGATGAAACTCATTTACGCTACTCCTCACAATGT
>JBEVLH010000154.1:0-3632 GCA_040509255.1 Hyphomicrobium sp.
TCGGATCGACCGGACTGTCGTCCGGCCCCCACGTTCACTTCGAAGTTCTCGTCAACAGCCGTTTCGTCGACCCTATGTCGATCCAGGTTCCGCGTGAGCGCAAGCTCGAAGGCAAGGACCTCGCCGAGTTCGAAAAGGAGCGCACCCGCATCGAAGACCTGATGCGCCGCGCGCCTGTCATGACGGCCAACAAATAGCGCCGGCGTTAATACTGTCGCAAAAGCAGGCCAGATGTTTGCCGGACATTCGGCATAGCCGCGTAAAAGCTCCCTACATTCTCGCGCATTTATAACGCCATTCGAATGTCTTTGGACTTTCGCGCCGAGCGATCACCCGGATATTTCGAATTGGCACGATTGTTTTGACCCAATATTCTTGTGATCCGCTCGAAAGAACTTCATCTGTTCGCTGCGTCCAATCGCAATATCTCTCGGCACCCTCCCGAATTCGAAACCGGAAATCTGAAAGCCAAAGGGCAATTCATCATGTCAGAAACTGTCACCACCAAAGATGGCGTATCCATCTTTTTCAAGGACTGGGGCCCGAAGGACGCCCAGCCCATCGTGTTTCATCACGGCTGGCCGCTCTCGGCAGACGACTGGGACACCCAGATGCTGTTTTTCCTGAGCAAGGGTTATCGCGTCATCGCCAGTGACCGCCGGGGCCACGGACGCTCCTCGCAGGTGAGCGACGGCCACGACATGGATCACTACGCCGCCGACGTCTCCGCAGTCGTCGAGCATCTCGACCTCAAGAACTCCATCCACATCGGCCATTCGACCGGCGGTGGCCAAGTCGCGCGCTATGTCGCGAGATACGGACAGCCACAGGGCCGCGTCGCTAAGGCGGTGCTCGTCAGCTCCGTTCCGCCATTGATGCTCAAGACCGATAAGAATCCGGGCGGCCTGCCGATCGAAGTGTTCGATGGGCTTCGCGCGGGGCTCGCCGCCAATCGCGCGCAGTTCTATATCGATGTCGCGTCGGGACCGTTCTACGGTTTCAATCGCGCGGGCGCCAAGATCTCGCAAGGCGTGATCGACAATTGGTGGCGGCAGGGCATGATGGGCAGTGCCAAGGCCCATTACGAAGGCATCAAGGCCTTCTCGGAAACCGATCAGACCGAAGACTTGAAAGCCATCACCGTTCCGACACTGGTGACTCAAGGCGACGACGATCAGATCGTCCCTTACGCCGACGCGTCGCTCCTGTCGGTGAAGTTGCTGAAGAACGGCAAGCTTAAGATTTACGAAGGCTTCCCGCACGGGATGCTGACGACGCATGCCGATGTTATCAACCCCGACCTTCTCGCTTTCGTCAAAAGCTAAGTCTCTACCTCGAGGAAGACAGTCATCCGGCCGGGTCGCGTCGCGGGCCCGGCCGTAGCTTTTCAAGTTTCGATAGGCATCAGCGAGGCCGATGTGCGACGTTGCAAATAAGACGACGCCGGCTTCCGATCAGACCGCCCGCAAATCGCCTGACACTCGCGCTAAAAATTCGAATCATTCACGATTAGGCAACGTCGACCGGCGTCGGCCGAGGGTGACGACAAGAGGGATCGGATCATGAAGAAGCTTGTAGCAGGCCTTGTGCTCGGCGCAGCGGCGGCAATGGCGCCGATTGCTGCAAACGCCGGCGAACGTCTGATGGACGGTGCGCTTGGCGGCCTCGCAGGCGCCGCCGTGTTCGGACCGGTCGGGTTAGTCGCCGGTGGCGTGATCGGTTATACGCAAGGCCCGCATATCGCCTGCAAGATCGGCGCGAAGCGTTGCTATCGACACCGTGCTCGCTATCGCCGCGACCATCCTCGCAACTGACCGCGAATCGCCCGAGCAAAAAAAATCCGGTCGCCTATTTGCCGGCCGGTTTTTTTGTGTCGCCTTTTAGGAATGCGATGATTTTCGCGCGCTCTGCCGCGTCAGGCAATCCGCTGAAAATCGCGCCCATGTTGTTGCCCGGCACGACCTTGTTGGGATTGGTGATCCACTGATCGAGGACTTGTTCGCTCCAGGTAATGCCGGAATCCTTCAGCGATTCCGAATAGCCAAAACCTGGCACGGTCCCGGCCTTGCGACCGACGACGCCGTAAAGCGTCGGACCGATGCGATTGTCACCCTTATCGAAAGCGTGGCACTCGCGGCAATGTCCGTTAAAGGCGAGTTCGGGGTCGTCGCTGGAAGCGGCTTGCGCCATGACCGCGGAATTTGTGCCGACAAGACCGACGCATGCGACAAGAGCCGCAAGCATAACGGTCGAGCGGAAAGAGGGGGGGATCGACGGGAGCTTTTTCATGCGAACAAAACGTCAAATGCAGAGCTTCCGTTCCAGCCAAGCTCCTTACAAATCGGAGAGCAAACAGCGCGTCTTTCGGTCCCGAAATCAAGGAAGCCATTGGCAACTCGTCGGTTTCGATTGACGCACATCGGTTCCTGCTTCGAAGGAGTGCCGGCTTACAATTACGCACCGGCGCGTTCTATATCCGCGTCGCCTCGTCAAAGCGTCGCAAAACTTGAGAAAGCCCCCATATCATGGACATCAAGCGAAACAGCGAGCGGCCTTTGAATGCCGGATCGGCCGACTATTTCACCGGCGCGGTCCGTATCGAGCCACTCGCCCAGGCGAGCCAGCCGGCTCGCGTCGTTTGCGCCAGCGTCACATTCGAGCCCGGCGCGCGAACGGCTTGGCATACCCATCCATTGGGACAGATCCTGATCGTGACGGCGGGTATCGGTTGGGCTCAGCGCGAGGGTGGACCCGTCGAGGAAATCCGCCCTGACGATGTGGTCTGGTTTCCGCCCGGAGAAAAGCATTGGCATGGCGCGTCGGCAACGACCGCGATGACTCATACCGCCATCCAGGAAGCCCTCGACGGTAAGACTGCCGATTGGCTCGAAAAAGTCAGTGACGATCAGTATCGCCGATAATCGCCGCAGCGCGGCAGAAGAATAGGATTTTCTTGAAACACGACATGCTCATTCGCCGAGCCCGCGCGACCGACCTTCCATTGGTCTATCTCGGCGAGCTCGATTACATTCGCCAGATCGAACCGCAGCAAGAGCCGGCATGGAAAGCCGCTATCGCGCGCCATCTTGAGCAGTGGACGACCGCGCTCGACCGCATGCTGGTCGCCGACGTCGGAGATCGTGTCGTCGGCTATTGCTTCTGGGAGCAACACGGCGATGAAGCGGTCCTGTCATCGCTTTACGTCATTCCCGCGCGTCGGCGCCAAGGCATCGGCCGGAGCCTGCTAACTGCCTTCATTGGCGACGCAAGAGATCATCAGATTTCAAATGCCAGCCTCGGCGTCCAGGCCGACAATCCCGCGCGATGGCTCTACGAGCAGAAAGGCTTCGTCCGCACCCACGACACCGAAGCATTCCTGCACTATCGCCTGGCGCTGCCCGCCGGCTGAGAGCGACGCCGAAGGCCGCCGCAGTTCACCATGAGCAATGATACTTCTGCACATCCGGCGTCTTCTTGGCTTCTTCCATCGTCGCGCCGCACAGGATGCCGATCATCATTGGATCCCCTTGGTTGAGGTCGTCGGCCATGCCCAGCGTGCCGCGCAGTGTCTTCAGAAAAATGCGGGCTTCCTGTTGCTGGTCGCCCTTGAGGCCGTCGACGCACTTCTCAAA